>JAFDJI010000251.1 GCA_019307545.1 Deltaproteobacteria bacterium
GTGGATCGAGGTGTCGCACGTGTTCTCCGCCCGCACCCAGATCTACCTGCGCGCCCCGTTGGTCCGTGCACACCTCACGAACGATCGCGGCGCGAAGGTCACCACCATCGCCCCGGGCGACGCGCACACCGGCCTGTTGTTCCAACCCTTCGTGGGCCACCCCTGGGCCTTCGCGTTCCAGGTCGACCTCAAGGCGCCCAGCGGGGTGGAGTGGGCCTCCGACTACGCCGGCAGCCCCGAGAGCCTGGAGGGGTTCCTCACCGGCACCGGCATCACCAACCTCGGTGTCTTCGCGCACGGCCAGTGGCGCTTCGGACAGGTGGCCCGGGTACGGCTCGCCGCCGGGTACGTGCTCAAGCCCCCCGGGATCGTCGGCTACGTGATGGAGGTCGACGGTTTTGGCAACGGCTGGCTCGACCCCGGCGACGAAGTGCGGGTCCGCCTCGACGCCACCGTGCAGCCCGCGAAGGGCCTCGCGATCACCGCCAATGGGGCCTGGAGCTGGCGGAACGGGTACCGGATGGGCGTGTCCGGCTCGGGGCTGAAGCTCTCCGACATGGAGACCATCGAGGAGCCGGCGAGCTTCGTCGACGTGGGCCTCGCCATCGACCTGGACCCCTCGCCCCATTGGGGGCTCACCGTGGCCGGCCGCTACCAGGTGCTGGGCGGGACCACCATGACCTTCGGGCACCTGGGCCTGGAGGAGTACGCCCCCCAGCCGGGGCTCACCCTGGTGGGGAAGGGGAGGGTGCGGTGGTGAGGCTGCCCGCCCCCGGTCTCGGCGCCCTCGCGGCCTGCCTCGCGGCACTCCTGCCCGCATCCGCGCTCGCGGGTGGCGGGTACGACTACAACCACGGCCACGTGCGCTGGAACACCCTCGAGACTCCGCACTTCTTCTTCCACTGGCCCGAATCCACCCGCCCCCCCGACCACGAGCGGTACTTCACCACCGAGTTCACCGCCGCGCAGCTCGCACGGATCGCCGAGGAGTCCTATCCGGGCATCACCGAGCAGTTCGACTACGACCTCGAAGAGAAGACCCACGTGGTCATCTACGACCAGGATCTGGGCTGGGAGGGCAACGGGTTCGCGATCGCGGAGTACGACTGGACCGGGTTCGCCGCCAACTGGGGGCCGACCTTCCGCGAGCGCGGGCGGATGGAGTTCCTCTCGGACGTGTTCGTCCACGAGTTTGCCCACATCGTGAGCCTCAAGGCCTACCTGCCCTGGTCCGAGAACTCCTCCGGGTTCGAGGCGGGTGGGCTGATCGACGACGAGGAGTGGTTGAGGCGGTGGGGGCTCGACCTGGAGCCAGGGGTGAACGTCGACATCGGGGTCAACCTCCTGGGCACCGCACACACCCCCTTCTGGTGGGCCGAGGGTGGCGCGGAATACTGGTCGCACCAGGCGGGGTACAACTTCTGGGGCACCTCCCGGGACGCCTTCCTCCGAATGACGGTGCACGAGGGGCGGGTGCTCTCCGAAGCCGAGTGGACCACCCGCGTCGACAAGGTGGGCCACGAGGGGGAGCGCGGCTACAACCACGGCTACGCCTTCGCGCTGTGGCTGCGGAAGCGCTGCGGGAACGAGGCCATGACCGAGATGGCCCGCACCTCCGGCAAGCGGTGGCACTGGAGCTGGGACCGGGTGGTGGAGAAGACCACCGGGGTGCCCATGGAGGACCTGTACGGCGAGTGGCGGCGTCACGTCGACACCTACTACGGGGCCCAGATCGCCGCGGTCCAGGAGCGAGGCATCGTCGCCGGCCGTGAGCTGTCCCTCACCGAGCCGCCCTGGGAGAAACCGGACGAGGACTGGGAGGCGCTCTCCAAGAAGGACCGGGACGAGGCGATGGACGGGTCCACGCCCTACGTCGAGCTTCCGGTCTACGCTCCGGACGGGAAGCACATCGCCTGGTTCGAGCACGGGCTCAACGTGATGGCCATCCGTCCCGAGGAGTGGGGGGCGGTCAGCGGCACCTACGTCGACGAGGAGGACACCAAGGCACTGACCGCCTGGGGCAAGCGGATCACCACCGAGGACTTTCTCCACTACCACCGGGTGGACTTCTCCCCCGACGGCACCCGGCTGGTCGCCACTGGTCCCGAGGACCTCCCCGCGCGCTTCCTGCGGGACTCCGGGCTCTCCTTCAACGCCGACGGGTACGACTGGAGCCAACTGGTGGTCGGCACCATCCGCGACGACGGGAACCGACTCCGGGTGGACTGGGAGCACGTGCCGAACACCCTGAAGGCCACCGAGTCCGCCTGGCACCCCGACGGCGAGACCCTGGCCTTCGCCCGCTACGGGGACGGCACCCACGAGGTCTGGACCATCGGGGTGG
Organism: Deltaproteobacteria bacterium; assembly: GCA_019307545.1. Taxonomy (GTDB): domain Bacteria; phylum Myxococcota_A; class UBA796; order UBA796; genus JAFDJI01. Next base: position 2,345 of record JAFDJI010000251.1, read on the forward strand.
ACGGCACCGGAGCGCGACAGCTCACCGATTTTGGGGACGGCACCCAGGTGCAGGCGCTGGACTGGTCCCCGGACGGGAAACAGCTCCTGGTGACCCTGTACCGCAACTACCAGCAGGACCTGTGGCTGCTGGAGGTGGAGACCAAGGCCTGGACCCGGCTCACCGACAGCCGCGCCGACGAGAGCGATCCCTCCTTCGGCCCCGAGGGCAAGGTGTGGTTCACCAGCGATCGGGGCGGGATCTTCAACATCTACTCGCTCGACCTGGAGACCCGCGAGGTCCGGCAGCACAGCAATGTGATCGGCGGGGCCTACGGGGCTTGGGTGGCGCCCGATGGGGACGTGTTCTACACCGCGATCACCGGTCACGGGTTCCGGGTCACCGTCCTCGCGGCGGACGACCTGTCGCAGGAGGTGGTCGACTACCAGGGGCTGTGCGGCCCATACGCCTGTGTCGACCCGGTGGCCGAGCTGGCCTTCCGTCCTGCCAGGCTGAACGTGCGCGAGCAGAGCACCCCCTACAGCCCCCTGAAGGCGGCCATGCCGCTCAGCGTGTGGCCGATGCTCCGTTCGACGGACAAGAACGTGGAGGTCGGGGGGGTCTTCTTCCTCGGGGACTACGTGGAGAAGCACTACCTCGAGGCCATGGTCACCGTCGGCAAGGACAACTTCTTCATGTTGTCCTACTGGCTCGACGCCCTGTGGCCGACCCTGAACTTCGGGGCCATGCGGTACAGCTACAAGGGCACCTACGGCTACGGGATCGATCAGGACGACCTGCCGGAGACCGACGACCTGCATGTGGTGGACCTGAAGTTCGAGCAGTTGGAGGAGGACCTCTGGGTCTTCGCCAGCTACTACCCGAGCTGGTACCTGTGGCTGGGCGCAGGGGCTGACGTGGCCCGGTACAGCTTTCGCGAGGCGGGGGACGGCCCGCGGTGGGTCCCCTTCGAGGTAAACGCCGGGGTGGGCCTGTCGGCGGAATGGACCCCCTCTGGGGCGAGCTATGCCGGGGACGACTGGATCAACCCCCGCGGCGGGCGGCGGCTGTACCTGGACGTGCAGCGCCGTTGGACCCGGATCGTCGACCCGGAGATCGCGGGCGCGGTGTACGACGACGGGGAGTTGATGGACGAGTACGGGTATTGGCAGCTCTCCGCGAGTTGGACCGAGTTCATCCCGGTGCCGTTCTTCGAGCGCCACACCCTGCAGTTGGACTTCGAGGCCGGCTACATCGACAAGAACGTGATGGCCTGGGACGAGTTCTACGCGGGCGGACGGCACCCCTTCGACTGGGGCAGCGGGACCATCGGGAACAACGTGCAGTTCTCGGGCTACGAGGGCTGGAGCCTCACCGGCGAGACCCTGCTCATCGCCAACGCCAGCTACCGGTTCCCGCTGGTGCGCGACCTGAACCTGAAGATCGGGCCCACCTACACCGAGTCCCTGTACCTGCAGCTCTTCGGGTCGGTGGGGAACCTGTGGAGCTACAAGGTGGAGGGGGACACCCACATCGAGGGCTACAGCGTGGTGCCCGACGCGGGGAGCGGTCGGGTGTTGCGCGAGATCCCCTTCAAGGACTTCGCCAGCAAGAACAGCCCCCCGGACCACCCGAACTACCTGCTCGCGGACGCCGGGCTGGAGCTTCGGGTGCGCCAGTTCATCTGGAACGACTTCGACTGGGACAGCTTTTTGCGGGTGTCCTACGGGTTCTTCCCCACCGCGGGCTCCGGTGACGTGAACGCGGACCTGACCCAGAGCAGCCTGGCGCGGGACGCGGCCACCGAGTTGTCCGCGGAGATCGAGCCCGCGACGATCCGGGTGTACCTGGGCGTGGGGACGGGGTGGTGACCATGCGCATCGGACCTCTGGCCCTGCTCCTCCTGCTCCCCACCGGGTGCATCCGGGAGACCTCGTCCTACGACGTACACCTCTACGGAGACGGCACCTGGTTCGACGAGGTGGAGCCCGCTCCGGAGCCCATGGGGGGCGCCATCGAGGTGGCCCGGTATCGGCTGTGGGGCACCAACCTCGGCCACGGCATCACCACCTTCTTCGGGGACCAGCCCCGCGCCGACGGCACCTCCTTCACCATCGGGTTCGCCGAGTTCGGCTACCCGGCCGATCCTGCCTACGACCGGACCTCGGTCTTCCTCTCCCCCGGACCCGCCTCCGCCCCCACCGAGGACGCCTGCCTCACCCGGGTCGGGGTGGCCCGGGCACCGCTCATCAGCGAGTACGTGGACGTGGGCGACAAGATCGTCTTGGAGGGTGAAGGGCGTCGGTTCGTGCTCCCGCGCGACCCGACGATCCACACCCGCCCCGCCGGCGAGGCCTGGTACGTGGGCTATGGCGGGAGCCTGGGGCCGGTGGTGATGGACCACCCGCTCCTGGACGACACCTGGGCGAACGACGTCGACTGGTCGCTGTCCTTCCCGGGGACCCTGCAGCCGCCGGAGGCCACCTTTGGCGCCATTCCCTACCCGGCGCAGGGCACGGTCACCTTTCCGCCGGACGTCGAGGACCTGACGGTGAACGACGAGGAGGTGGTACCCCCTGGCACCGGGCGGCAAGCCGAGGTGCGCTTCGCCGGCCCCTGGGACGACCGGACGGTGCTCCGCTGGACGCCGTCCGCCTCCGGCGACTCGCTGACCGTCACCGTGCGCTACCTGGGGTGGGGGGTGGAGACCGCCTGTGACTGCTCCACCGACTGCGGCGAGGGGTTCGTGTGCGAGGACGGGTGGTGCGCCGGCGAGGAGGGCGCGGGCTGGAACGTGCTCGGCGAGGTGACCTGCACCGTCGAGGACGACGGGGAGTTCGCCCTGGAGGCTTCGCACCTCGAACGCCTCGACCTGTTCTCGGACCCCCGCGACCCGGACTACGGGGTGGGCGGGGTGGTGCTGATGGTCTCCCGGATGGCCGAGGGGACGCTCACCGTGGACGACGTCCACACCTGGAACGGCAAGCGCGTCCCGGTGACCCCGGTGCGCACCCGGGTGATCGACACCGTGGTCACCCGCCTGGAGATGCCGTGATGGCCCGGGCAACCCTCCTGCTGGCATTGCTCGCCGGGTGCGGGACCGCGCCCTACCCGGACTACTGGGAGGACGAGGGCGCGGCCCCGACCGTAACCGGCGTCGCCCCGGACAGCGTCGACAACGTGTTTGGCGGGCAAGAGATCGTCCTTTCGGGCTCTGGCCTGGCGTCCACGACGACGGTGGTCATCGGGAGTCGCAACGCCACCATCCTCGAGACAACCGCGACCTCGGTCACCGTCGAGGTGCCGCCTCACGTCCCCGGGGGCGGGGTCGTGGAGGTGGCGGTGGTCACCGAGGACGGCTCGGTGTGGGTGGAGGAGGCCTTCACCTACGGCTTCCCCGACGGCGAGTGGCTCGCCGGGGAGCACGCGAGCGTGTCCCTGGCCCGCCTGGACTGCCCGGTCGAGGTGAGCGGGTGGAACGGGGTCGAGGAGATCCGCATGTTCTGGTGCGGGCTGGAGATGGGCGAGGCCTGGGCGAGCGGGTGGATCGGCGACGGCCCCCAACCGGGCATGGCGGGCGATCTGTCCGGCCTGGTCCCGGTGTCCACCCTGCCGGCACCCGGGGTGGTGCGGGTGCTCGGGTCCGACGAACTGCCCGT
>JAFDJI010000252.1 GCA_019307545.1 Deltaproteobacteria bacterium
CCGGGTCGTTCCCATGTGGCGGAAGGAGCTGGAAGACCTGCGCGCCATCGGGCGTCTTCCCACCATAGAGGTGCTGGAGTTGGGGGTGCGCCAGGGGGCGTTCCGAAGCGATCTCGAAGTGGAGCAGGTAGCGCGTATCGTCCAGGACATGCAAATCGCCGGGCTCCTGCTCCAGCCACGGTTTGTGCGTTCGGAGGACGACCAGCGTCGCCTGGATCTGATCTGGCTCGACCTGGTCCTCAACGGACTGATGACCCGGGATTGAGGCCGGAAACTGACCGACCGACCTATGCGGTCAGACGTTCTGACCAGTCTGGCACTGCGAAGTCCGCTCGCGGTTTCCTCACTCAGCTGGTGTCAGCTGTAGCGGCATCGTCGGACGCCTTGGGCTGCTGCGCCTTTGGCTTGGGCTTGGCATGCCAGATGCGCGTGGCGAGGAAGAACCCCACCACCGCCACCGGGATCATCACCAGCGGCCACGGTGACCAGTTCCCTGCATCGTGGGCCGCGTCTCCATGGGGCAAGAGCTTGCCGAGGACAGCGTACTGGAGCGCGGTGCCCAGGTACACGCAGCCGTCGATGATTCCCACCGCGATTCCGGCGTTCTTCTTGCCCCCGAAGTCCATGCTCGCGGTGCCCGACAGCATCCCGTGCACGCCGATGACGCACAGGGACATCAGCACCACCAGCCATCCGAGCAGGGGGCTCTTGATCACGAAGAACATCACCAGGGCGCCGGCGACCATGCCCCCGTAGAGCACGGCTGCCACCGGCCCGCGGCGGGACTGGAACACCCGGTCGCTGATCACCCCGGCGAGCATCCCGCCGGTGATGCCCGCGATGCACAGCATCAGCCCCCAGTTGTCGAAGACGAAGGCGTCCATCTGCCCCGTGTCCTTCGCGAACTGCTTGCCCCACTGCATGATGGAGTTCCGCAGGAAACCGCTGCAGAACTCGATAAACCGCTGCAGAACTCGATCGCCGCGATGGTCAGGATGATCGGGTTCGTGAGCATCTTCTTGGCCACCTGCAGCACGGTCAGCTGGGCCTGCCCCTCGGAGGCATCGGCGGTGTAGATGTCCTCGTGACCTGCATCGCTGGGCGTGTCGCGCACGATGAAGTAGTCGATGACGAAGAAGATGAGCAGCAGTGCCGCGGGGACGAAGTAGATGATCGGGACCTTGTCCTGCCACGCAGTGAATCCCATGTACTCGGCGAGCTTGATCAGCCGGCTGTTCCAGTCGAAGGCAAAGTAGATGCCGAGCGAGATCAGCACGCCGAACACCCCCCCGATCACCCCCCGCTCGTTCACGTGGAACCACGATGCGTTGACCTTGACGATCGAGACCGCGCCGAAGCTCTGGAAGTACATGTTGGCCGCGTAGAGGGCCGAGAAGACGGGCACGAGGTGCTCCACGTACCCGAAGCGGAGCACCATCCCCATGATGATGTTCATCACCGCGGAGCCGACGGCGGCGATGAGGATGGTCTTGCGGCCGCCGATCTTGTCGGCGAGCGGACCGTTGATCACGAAGGAGCACCCATAGATCAGGGTGCCCCACATCCCGATGGTGCCGTACATCTCCTTGGTCATCACCTCCGGAAAGGCGGTCTGGGCGATGTTGAGGTTGTAGCGGCCCATGTACAGGAAGGCGTAGGTCAGCCCCAGGGGGAACCAGTTCATGAACCTGCGCTGGGTGAAGGCCTTGGTGTAGCCAAGCTCCACCTTGGGCAGTCGCACCAGGATGACCCCGATGAGCGCCAGCAGGATGGCGATCGGGATCAGCTCCTGTGTCCAGTCGGGAAGCTGCCCGTAAAGCTCGGGTAGCCGCGAAAGCTGCTCCATCGTCGAACCCCCCTCGTGATCCACGTCGTTGGAGGCGGCCTGTTACCACGGCGGGGCGGCGGAGTCACTCCTCTCCGAGCACCCTGGTACACTGGCGCCGATGGAGGGGGCGTCATGGGCAGGGAACGTCTGAACGAGGTGCTGAAGCGGATCGAGGCGACGGTCGCCAGCAAGCGGCTGCCCATGGTGGTGCTCGACCTGGACAGCACGTTGTTCTCTACGGCACACCGCAATCTCCGGATCCTGCGCGAGTTCGCCGATGAGTTCGCCGACGACTACCCCAGACTCCGCGACCACGTGAATGCCCTGGGTCCCCGGGACATGAGCTGGCAGGTGCTCGATGCGGTGCGTGCCCGCGGATACGACCCCTCGGACCTCGAGAGACGGTTCCGTCCCTACTGGATGGAGCGGTTCTTCACCGACGCCTATGTAAAGGACGATCACCCCAACCTGGGCGCGGTGGCGTTCGCGAACGCGTGCCACGAGCGCGGGGCGCTGCTGTACTACCTGACGGGCCGGCACAAGGGGGGCATGGAGTTGGGCACGGCACAGTCACTCAGCATGAACGGGTTCCCCTACTGGCGTGGCCGCGCGGTGCTGCACCTCAAGCCGGCCTTCGACATGCCGGACCTCGAATACAAGGAGCACGCCGTCGCGGACATCCGGTCCTACCTCTCCCCGGTGGTGGCCACCTTCGAGAACGAGCCCGGGAACGCCAACCTGTTCCTGCGGGCCTTCCCGGACGGCCTCCACTTCCTGCTCGAGACCGAGCACTCCCCCGAGGCGGAGTCACCCGATCCCAAGCTGATCCGGATCCCTGACTTCCGGCTGCCGGGAGGCCGGAAAGGACACAGGTGAAGGAGCAGGTGTGGAGCTGAAGTTCGGAACCAGCGGTCTCCGCGGCGCGGTCCGAGACATGACCGACCGGGAGGTCTACCTCAATGCGTTGGGTTTCCTCCGCTGGCTGTTGGACTCGGATGCGATCCGGCCCGGCGGCATCGTGGCCCTGGGCGAGGACCTGCGGGCGGTGGACCCGAGTACCGGGATGTCCAGCAGTCCCCGCATCGGCAGCGCGGTTACCGCAGCCGTTCGTGATCTGGGGCTCGAGCCAGTGCACTGTGGTCGGATCCCGACGCCAACCCTGGCGTCCTGGGCGCTCGGGCGTTCCGCCCCCGCGATCATGGTGACCGGGAGCCACGTGCCCGCGGACCGCAACGGGATCAAGTTCTACAAGCCGGACGGGGAGGTGCTGAAGTCCGACGAGGCGGCGATCCGAGCGGCCGTCCGCTGGGCCCGTGCCACGGTGGACGAGTCCCGATTCGATCGATCCGGCGCCTTTATCAGACCGCCCTCTGCCGCGCCCTTCATCCCCCACGCCGCCAAGGCCTATGTCCGCCGCTACCTCGAACCCTTCGCGGGTGGGCTTCCGCTGAAAGGGCGCAAGGTGGTGGTATGGCAGCACTCGGCGGCGGGGCGCGACCTGCTAGTGCAGATCCTGGAGGGCCTCGGCGCCCAGGTGGTCCCGGTGGGGCGTTCGGACACCTTCGTGGCCGTCGACACCGAGGACATCGGGCCAGAGGAGATCGAGCGCTTCCGCGCCCTCATCGAGGCCCACCGGCCCCACGCCCTGGTGTCGACCGACGGCGATGGAGACCGTCCGTTGGTGGTGGACGAGCGCGGTCGGTTCCACCGGGGTGACGTCGTGGGTCTGGTCACCGCGGAGTTCCTCGGTGCCGGGTTCGCGGCCGTGCCGATCAGCACCACGGACGCCCTCGACCGCCACCTGGCGTCCCGACCCGACCCGTTCGAGCTGGTCAAGACACGGATCGGCTCACCGTGGGTGATCGCGGCCATGGAGGATGCCGTGCGCCGTGGTCGTCGCGCGGTGGTGGGGTGGGAGGTCAACGGGGGGTTTCTGACTGCGACCGATCTCCCCCTTGGGAACGGTGTGATCACCGCCCTGCCCACGCGGGACGCGGTGCTGCCGATCCTCGCGGTGCTCCTCGCAGCGGCGCGGCGCGGCGTGGCGGTCTCTGCGCTGTTCGACGCGCTCCCGCCCCGTGCCACCAGCGCGGGACTCGTGGATGGGGTGTTCCCCGACGTGGGCCGGGCCCTCGTAGGTGCCTTGGCGGAGCCCTTTGGGCTGCAGGCCCTCGGACGCGACTTTCCCACGGACCCGGTAGAGGGCGTTGACACCACCGATGGGGTGCGGATCCGGTTCGAGAGCGGCGACGTGGTCCACTTCCGCCAGTCCGGCAACGCCCCGCAGTTTCGCTGCTATGCCGTCAGCGACACCCAGGAACGTGCCGACGCGATCGTGGCGCAGGCGGTGCGGGAGCCGGACGGCCTCGTCCGGCGGCTGGAGAGGGAGTTGGCGGGGCGCACGCTCAACCTCCTGGATCTCCGCACTGGTGTCGACGGGTCGAGGGGTCCACGGCAGGTCCTGGCCATCACCAATGGCGGGGATGGCCCGGTCGTATCCGCGGCGCTGCACAATTTCGCGAGCGCGATCTTCCGCTCCGACGGCGCGACCACGGTGCGGGTCCACGAGGAGGTCCGGCGCCGCGGGCAGTTCCTCGGGCTGCTGGACGCGGTTCGAGGCTGGCGGGCCGATGGGTTGCAGCCAGACGGCATTGCCCTCGGGATCATGCTCCCCGGCAAGGGCACCCGCCTGAGTCCGCTCACCCAGAGGCTCCACGGGATCAAGCCCTTCATGCCCGTTCCGGTCCGGACCTCGGAGGAGGGCCCCTGGCTCGATGGCGCGACGGCCTCGCTGTTCACCTGGGGCTTGGTGGTTCGGCACCTCGAGCGGCTCGGCTTCGGGGGCATCGCCTGGAAGTGGGGCGACGAGCCGATCGTGCCTGCCAGGGTGCTCGCCCACCTGGATGCGGACCTGTCAGCGGCCGACGCCATCCGCTTCGGCGCGCGGGTGCCCGTCACCGAGGAGATGGCGCTGAACAAGGAGTGGCTGGTGCGCGACGTGCGCACTTGCGCGCTCCGGTTGCAGCTCCGCCGCCGGCCCCTGCCCGAGCTCCGCGCGCGGATCTCCGAATTGGGGGATGTCGAGGCCCTGGCACACCTCGGCAGCCCGGCGTTGTCCTGGACGCTCGTCGAGGAAGCCGAATCGGTCTTCGGCGACCTGTCCGGCTGGTTGGACGTGGATGGCTACCTCTTCGAGGCCCTGACGCACGATTCGGCGGCCTGGGAGCGCGAGGTCGCTCGGGATGCGGGTCTTCGCGGTCTGCTCGCACGCCACCCTGACTTCTACCACCGCGTGCAGACGCTCCGGCAGCGGATCGAGGCGCGAAGGGGTCAGAAGATGGTGGTCCGGGTGATCGACCTGGGAGAGGGGCTGTACTGGGGAGACATCGGCCAGCTCGACAAGGCGAGGGGCGCGTGGGCACTGCTGGCCGGGTCCGGCGCCGAGGGGCGCTTCGCAAGACAGCTCGCTGCGATGCAGCAGGTCCCGTCCGATCGCTTCGGCAACCGGGTGGTGGGTCGAGCGGTGGTCCCCACCGATGGGTCGGTCCGGGACAGCGTGGTGGTGGACACCGTGGTCCATGGGCAGGCCCGGGTGGAGGGGGCTGTGCTCGTGGATTGCGAGCTTGGAGACGCGGTGGTGGAGCGCGGCGCCGTGGCGCTCGACTGTGTCGCACGGCGTCTCGAGGTGGGGGAGGGGGGGTTCGCGTTCCGGTCGATCGGCGCTGCGGTGGCCGTCCCGGCGGGGAGGGTCCACACCAGCATCCCGACGGATCCCGCCGATCCGGAAGGGGGGCTGGAGGACTGGTGGGCCGATGTCCATGCCGATCCGGGCCAGCCGGAGATGTGGAACGAGCCCCGATTTGGCAACCCGACCTCCTTCGCCGCGAAGTTCGAGCAGATGCGTGGGCGGAGCGTCCTCCCCGACGCCAGCGAGGCTGCGCTCCGGCGCCTGCACCGGGATCCGCTCGTCGAAGCGCTGCGCGCGTCCTCACAGGATCGCTGAGAGCTTCTCCGCGAGGGTCGTGTCCTCCCATGACCTGGTGGTCACGGTGAGCTGCTCCACGGGCACCATCGGCACACAGTGGGGTGCCAGGCCCTCGAAGAAGGCATCCGGATCCACGATCGCCTCTGGGGCGAACACCCCCCTGTTCTCCAGTTTCCCGCGCCCGAGGAGATCCAACCCCACGGCGAGCGGCACGCCGGTGACCCCGCCCATCCCGCCGCGCGGCGCCGAGGTGATCATCACCGCCGCCGAGGCCGGGCGGCCGTCCTTCTCACCCATTGCCAGCGCGAACAAGGGGGGGAGACCCCCTTTTGCCAGGGCATGTAGCTGTGCCGTGTGATCGGGGTCGACGGGAGCATTCTCCAGCCGCTCTGCCCACCATGCGGCCCGCTGTTCCGAGAACCACCCGTGCGTCACCAGCCAGGAGAGCACCCGCGTCCCGAACAGGGTGAACCGCGAAGCGAACATCAGGTTCATGCTTCGGCGGAGGTCGGGGTAGGTGTGGGGGAGTGTCACCGCCTCGGGATGGCCGATGGTCCACAGGTGACCCGGTCCGAGACCGGGGTAATCCAGGGTCCTGGGCTCCAGGGGCCGGATCTCGGTGTATCGCCCTTCGTCGTACACCTGGATGGTCCCGCTCAACTGGTGGAACCCGTGCACCATCGCGGCACTGGGTTCGCGGCCGACGCGCTCCGGCACGGCGCCCTCGAGGTCCCAAGCGGTGTAGATCTCGGTGGCCCGGTCCAGCTCCGCGATGGCCTTGACCGCCAGGATGTTGGAGATCCCGGGGCTGGCGCCCAGGCCGATCACCGCGGTCACCCCCGCCTCGCGGGCAGTAGCGTCCAACTCGAGCATCTCGAGGGTGGGCTCCCAGTCGTCGCAGATGTCCAGGTAGTGACACCCCGCCTCGATGGCGGCGCGCAGCACCGGCACCCCGAAGCGGAAGTACGGCCCCACCGTGTTGACGACCACGTCCGCCTCGGACAGCAGGCGA
>JAFDJI010000253.1 GCA_019307545.1 Deltaproteobacteria bacterium
ACCGAGGGGTTCATCCGCGCGCTCTCCCTGAACAATGCGGAGGCGGCGTTCTTCACTGACCTTGTCCAGCTGGATCAGGCGAAGACCGCAGCGGAGAAGAACGACGCGCTCGAGCGGGTGGCGGCCTCGCAGCGGTTTCGGAGCGCCCGCCCCATCAGCGGCGCCATGGTCCGCTACCTCTCCAGCTGGTACTACCCGGCGCTTCGCGAGCTGGCGCACCGGGAGGGCTTCGTTGCCGACCCCGAGTGGGTCTGTTGCCAACTCCATCCCGCCATTACCGCGGCCCAGGCACGGGACGCGCTGCAGACGCTGTTCGAGCTGGGGATGTTGGTGGAGGAGGGCGGTCGGGTGCGCCCGGCGGAAGTGTCGGTAGCCACCCCTCACGAGGTTGCGGGTCTGGTCGCCCACAACTACCATCGCCAGATGCTCGACCGTGCGCGGGGTGCCATCGAGGGCGCCGAGCCCGAGGAGCGGCACCTGCTCGGGATCACGGTGGCCATCCCCGAGTCCCTGGTGTCGCGATTGAAAGTCGAGTTGGATGAATTCCAGGAGCGGCTGCTCCATCTTTGCGACCAACATGTCGCCGAGGCGGAGCGGGTGTACCAGCTGAACCTGCACCTGTTCCCGCTGTCGAAGGCGCTCGGAGGCCCCTGATGCGCGTTCTGCCCATCCTGCTCCTGCTCGGTGCCTGCTACGACGAGGGACCCACGGACCACTCCGGGACGGCGGTGGGCAATCCCGGCAAGCTCGGGATGGGGGTCACCGAACCCGCGGACATGGTGCTTCTCCGGGCCGAGGCGGACGTCGAGGAGCTGATGCTCCGTCGGTGCGGGGACGGCTGGGAGGCCAAGGCAGTCGACCGGGTGCTGGACCTCCTCGAACCAGATGATGTGCTCCTCACCCTGCCTGCGGGGCTGTGGTGCGGGCTGGATGTGGTGCTGGCGCCCGTCGAGGGCCTGGTGCTCGTCGGGGAGACGGCGGGGGGTACCACCTTCGAGGTGCGCCTCGAACCGGGCCGGGTGGCGCTGCACGGTGCCTTCCGGGTCGACGGGAACCAACTCCTGGTCCTGTTTCCGGTCGGCGACGCCCTGAATGCCGGTGTCCTCGAGGACCTTGGCCCCGACGTAGTGCTCTCCGCGGACGATCCGGTGGCCCAGGGCTGGGCCTCGGTGATGGAGGAGGGCGCGGAGCTGTGGGAGGACGAGGACCGCGACGGCGTGGTCGACCCCGACGAGAGCCTGGTGGCGTGGGCCGATCCGGATATCCCAGCGGCGGCGTTCGACGAAGACGGCTGCGGGTGTGCGTCCGGGTCTGGCGGGGCGCTTGGGTGGCTCCTCCTGTTGCCCGGGGTGGCGGTCGGATCGCGTAGACGGCGCCGTACGACGCTTCGGTAGCCCGATCGGGCAGCCTCTCACTTCCGTCGTCGCTGCATGAGCCCTGAAGGCGGCGGTTCCTCCGAAGCTGGGTCGCCGGGCCCAGGTTGCTCCGATCCGTACTCACAGGGGATACGGAAAATCAGCCTAGAAATTCATATATCGACGTTCTGACGCTACGGTGCTTCATGGAACGGAGGTGCGGAATGCGCTCAATGTTGCTCACCCTCGCACTGCTGCCGACCCAGGCCTTCGCCTTCTGCGGGACCTACGTGGGGGCGGCCGGAGCGGAGTTGTACAACGAGGTCAGCCAGGTGATCTACGTCCGGCAGGACGATCGGACCACCATCACCCTGGCCAACGACTACACCGGGAACCTGGCGAAGTTCGCCCTGGTGATTCCGGTTCCGGAGGGCCTTCGACAGCGCGACGTGAAGGTGGTCGAACCGGAGCTGATCCAGCGGGTGGATGCCTACTCCAGCCCGCGGCTGGTGGAGTACACCTGCAACAACCTGTACGAACCCATCGCCATGGCGGGCTACGAGTCCATGAGCTGCGGTCCGTTGCTGGAGGGGGAGGCGCGATCCGAAGACAGCGTCACGGTGGAAGCGTCCTTCCAGCGCGGCGAGTACGACATCGTGGTGCTCTCCGCGACCGAGTCCGCGGCACTGTTTGAGTGGTTTGACGACAACGGGTATGCCGTGGAGGGGGTCAAGGCCGACGTATTCCAGGAACTCATCGACTCCGGTGTGCACTTCCTCGCCGCCAAGGTGGACCTGGGCCGGGTCCCCGACGATCGAAGCACGCTCTCACCGCTCCAGATCACCTACCGGACCACGTTCTCGGTGCTACCCATCCGCCTCGGCACCACCTCTTCCACCGGGGTGCAGGACCTCATCCTGTACACCGTCGGCGATCACGACGATGGCGCACTGGTGATCGACAACTATCCCCGTGCGGAACCGGAGAGTGAGTGCCTGTGGCGGCCGAGGTCCGAGACCTTCGGGGCGTTCTACGAGGGGCAGTTTTCCACCGCAGTGGAGGAGGCGGGCGGGACGGCGTGGGTCCTCGAATACCAGTGGATGGGCGGAAAGTGCGACCCGTGCGCGTCCGACCCCCTGGAGAAGCGCGACCTGCACGACTTCGGGTTCCGGGGAGGCCCGCGCGACGCGGTGGTCACCCGGCTGCACCTGCGCATGCGGGCCGAGGACGTGTCCCAAGACCTGCTCCTGGTCCGGCAGCCGTCGTCGTGGCAGCAGCAGATGCGCTTCATCCGCTGGGAGCACGAATTGGAGGACACCTTCCCGGTGTGTGGCCAGGGGTGGGTCGACGACCCGGGGTCGTGTTGGGACGATGAGGACAGCCCGACGCGGATCCCCCCCGGTTCGGGATCGGGGAGGGCGGCCGTGGGGTTGACGCCGCTGTTGCTGGTGCTCCTCCGCCGCCGGCACTCGGAAGCGCCCACCGCCGCGGTTGCGAAACGGCGGAGGTGAGGCGTCACCTCGCGAGTACCGCAACGTGGGGTTGCGAAACGGCGGAGGTGAGGTGTCACCTCGCGAGTACCGCAACGGTGTGTTGCGAAACGGCGGAGGTGAGGTGTCACCTCCCGAGTACCGCAACGGTGTGTTGCGAAACGGCGGAGGTGAGGCGTCACCTCCCGAGTACCGCAACTAGCGGGCTCCGCGTCGGGCGTCCGCAACGCGGACCGCTTCCTCCAGTGCGAGCCGGACGCGAGTCGCCAGTGCGATGTCCTCACGCCTGTGCCTCGTCCACCGGCCGATCTGGGCGCGGTGAACTCCGAGAGCGGCCGCCACGTCGGTGGCGCGGGACCCGGCCTCGAGCCCAAGATGTGCCGCTGCGGCGCGCACTTCGGTCACCTGCCTGGTGCGGCTGGACAGGTCCGGCACCGCGTGGGCCGCTGCGGTGGCTTCGATCAATCGGGCCAAGCCCAGGCGGTGCACGGCGTCGAGGCCCACTGGCGCCACGGATGCGCTGGTGAGACCCACCTCGTCAGACAGCCGCCCGACCCGGTACCGGGGATAGGCCACCGCGATTCGCTTTGGGTCGAAACCGTCGATCACCCGCGCTCCCACCAGGTCCAGGAAGCATGACCCGCCCCACAGCGCCGGGTGACCGTTCACGCCATGCTTGGCGGGCTGCCGCACCACGTACGCAACCAGGTTGTCGAGGTGGTTGTTCCCGTTCACCGGACGGATACGTGCCGGCTCGAGGCCACTGTCACCCACGAAGGGGCGCACGGCCAGCGCAGTGGCTTGCGCGATTCGGCCCGCGCGCTCCCGATCGCACATCACCACGAGGTGTATGTGCTCGTCCACGATGCAGAACATGAGCGCCCACTTGCCCACGGCGCACACCAGCGCACGTACGGCGCCGAGCAGCCCGGCCTGATCCCCAAACCAGGGGTGTCGATCGGTCACGGCGATGGTGATGTGCCAGATGGACATGGGTGCTTGATAGCGGTCTTTGCCCACGTTGGGGAGGGAAACCCGGACGGCCCAGTGGTGCAGTCACTTTCACTGGTGCGTGGCGATTTCCCGCGTCGTGTCGCGCCCAGTGCCGGTTCAGCGTGCCGAGTGCGGAACGAAGGAAGACATCTGGTGGCGCTCGGCTGCGCCTCCTGGAACCCCGCTCACCACGCTGCTCTGCCCGGCTACTGAGTCCCGCTGACCCGCATCCCTCACGGGCTGCGGGCCAGCTCTTCATATTACGGCCGGCGGCTTGCAAAAACGCGCTCCTTCCCTCCTTTTCTCGGCTTCCTCGCGATTTGTCCAGCTTGCATGGTCAAACAGGGTGTCGGAAGCCTGCGATCGTCAGTCCAGTCGCCCGGCGCCGCCGGCCTTGGGCGCCCGGCTGCACACCACTGACGTGGTGATGCATCCGGGCTAGGCGCTGGCCAGGCCTCCAGGATCCGCTCCACGTCGCGCTGGTCCACTTCCATCAGGTAGGTGAGCCCGCTGATGTCGGCCAACTCTCGAGTGAACCACCTCGAGGGCAGAGGAGAGGAAGAATAGGCGGCCTCAGTCAGGTATGGGCAATGGGCTTGGAGGTGCGGCGGTGGGAACGATGTCAGCTACGGGCCATCGTCTTCGACCAGGGAGACGTCGACGTCGACCTCTAGGTCCTCGACGCCGGCCGACGTGGAGAATGACGCCGACACCTCCAGCGGCCTATCCCTTGCAGACGTCGCTCACCCAGTCCAGGTAGGTCTGGTGGCCGTCGACGATCTCCATCGCGATGACCTCCGGGCAGTCGTAGGGGTGTAGCGCGACGACACGGTCCCGCAGGTCGGCGAAGCGGCACGCGGTGGTCTTCATCAGCGCCACGACCTCCGAATCGTCACAGAGTTCCCCCTCCCAGCCGTAGATCGACCGCACCCCCGGCAGCAGGTTCACACAGGCCGTCAGCCCCTCCGTCACCACCGTCCGGGCCACCTCGGCCGCCTTGGCGGCGTCCGGAAACGTACAGATCACCAACTGCGCACGGGTCCCCATGGTCATCGCTCTCCTGTGGGCCGCAGTGTAGTACCGGGGCGTAGCGGGGCAACCGGTGTCGGGGGGGGAGCGAGGCGGGCCGGCTCGCGAAAACGGAGCTTCGTCCGTTGGGCGGCATGGGGGAATAGCCTCGAGGCGCACCGGTCCGCAGAGGGCGGGTGGCGTCGCCCTCCAAGGGATGGTCAGGCAGCCGCGGGACTGGGACCGGCGCCACGCCTGCGTGGGTCCTGCTGGCCCTCTCAGTGGTGTTGTTCCGCCGAGTGAGCACTTTCTTGGCACTCCCGACCGCCCAGGGGGTCGTTTGAGTTGATATGATACGACATCATCTTTCCTCGGGAGATCCTCATGCCGGGACAACAGAAACGACCCAACCAGCCGATGGCCGAGTCACAAGATCTTGCAGCAGAAGGCGAAGCCCAGGACTACGGCTCGAACGACGCCATGCAAGACGCGATGCTCGGGATGGACGCTTCTGGGTCGGGCCCAAAAAAGTTCAGGATCCAGGAGGCGAACGCGAGCGGCGACGACATGACCATGAAAGTGCTTGGTTCCGCGAAGCACGGCATCTCGATCGGTGACAAGGTCACCGTCGGCGTGAACAAGGGGGCCGTGCAGAAGGTCTTTGCACACAGGTCCACGGTGCTCATGTACAGCTGGGTGGGCGGCCCTCCCTCCGGCATGGCCACGGTGCATCGAGGCACGAAGTACTCCCGTAGCAAGTTCGAGCGCGATCAGAAGCGCGACGCAAAGAAACAGGGCGACGATGAGTCGCGCCGCGACCGCGATCGTGAGTACAGCGACAAGAACCGTGGCGGCGAGTGATTCGTAGCAAGGCTCGGGCTTCCTCCCCCAAGGGGCAAAGGAAGAAGAAGGGACCTCCTTCAGGAACCGGAGCATGAGGTCCGGGGCGCAGCGGGGCAACCGGTGTCGGGGGGGAGCGAGGCGGGCCGGCTCGCGAAAACGGATCTTCGCCCGTTGGGGGGCATTGCCTCGAGGCGCACAAATCCGCAGAGGGCGGGTGGCGTAGCCCTCCAAGGGAAGGTCAGGCAGGCTCGGGACTTGCTCGA
>JAFDJI010000254.1 GCA_019307545.1 Deltaproteobacteria bacterium
CCTGCTCAGGGGTCACCGCCCAACGACCATCGGGAGAGACCCCGATAATGCCCTCGTCAGGCTGTTCCTCACCCTCTGACGGGGGAAGCGGAACAGGGTCGATGGGAGGAGGAAGGTGGCGGAGCCCCACCTTGGAGTAGCGATGCTCTGCGAGCCGCTCGCCGGTCTCGATGTCCAGGTCCACCCACTGGAAGCTGGCGTTCGAGAAATCTTCCTCCACATCCCCCCGGGTCTCACAGTGGCGCAGGGTCCGGTCGTCCACCCAGGCCAGGTGGAGGCGGGGGGCGAAGCTGGAAATCGGAGACACGCTCGCCGGCACTTCGGCACGTTCCAGCACGCGCTCGCCGGTCTCGAGGTCGAGGACCACGAGGTCGCGGGAGTGGTGGTAGCGGTCGCGGTGCGTTGCCCCGAGTGCCAGGAACCGCCCGTTCGGGGAGCGGGCGCTGGTGAGGAGGGCCGGGATCCAGTCGGGGTCGAGGTCCGCGATGGCTTTCGGCGCCGTGCCGTCGCGTGGCACGGACCACAAGGTGTTGTTCGGGCTGGCTTCGACCACCAGGAGCGTGGCCCCAGAGCCCGACACCACGCGCCGCACTGGCCGGTCGAAGAGCGGCCGGGCCGGTTCCTTCAGGTCCATGGCCGCCACGTGCAGGGTCGCGCGTGACTCGTCCCACTCGATCGCGCGGTAATCGTCCCCGTGGGGTTCCAGGGCAACACCGATGATGTGATCCGCTGAGTCCAGGTGCGTGTAGAACAAGATCTCGCCGCGGGTCCGGTCGATGGAGAGCAACTCCGCGCCCCCGCCGGGCATCAGCGGTTGCACTTGGGCGTGAGCCAGGTCGAGCATCGCCAACCCGTCTTCGAGGGTGACGAGCACCCGACTTCGGTCCAGACGCGCTTCCGGCGCCATCCGCGCGCCACGCAGCAGGATCCGTGCGGGTTGCCCGGAACCAGCCTCGACCACCACGACGTGCGGCGAGCTCCCAAGGGCCCGGACCAGAAACAGCAGCGGCCCGTCTCCCACCTCCAGAGCTCGCACGCTCCCCCCGAACACCGGCACAACCAGCAGGGACAACAGAACGAGATACATACGGCTCCTCCGGGTGGGGTTCCGTTCCGATCGCCCAACACGTACCCGTGAGGCTTTCGTCCAGCCTGAGCAACCCTCACACGGCAGAGGATTGGCGGTGTCGAACCTGTCCCCATTCCTGGAGCCCAATGCCTTCGTGGACTACGACCACCCCGCGATCGCCGCGTACACCCGTGAGCACACGACCCCGGGAGACGGTCCGATCGACCACGCGATGCGCCTGTACTACGCGATCCGCGACGACTTTCGCTACAACCCCTGGCGTGTCCTCACCACCCCCGAGGCCTTTCGAGCCAGTGGTGTCGTCCTGCGCGACCGGGCCGAGGGAGCACACTGCATCGACAAGGCGAACCTCCTCGCCGCCTGTGCGCGCCTGCTGGGGATTCCCAGCCGCCTGCACTTCGCCAACGTGCGGAATCACATCGGAACCGCAGACCTCGAGCGGCTGCTGGGCACGAGCCTGCTGGTCTTCCACGGGTACGTCGAGTTGCACCTCGAGGGACAGTGGGTGGCGGCCACGCCGGCGTTCAACAAGGAACTCTGCGAGTACCTGGGCGTGGCACCCCTGCCCTTCGACGGTCGCCACGACTCCATCTTCCAGGAGTACGACCAGTCGGGTGGCCGATTCATGGAGTATATCCGCGACCACGGCACCTTCCCCGACATCCCCTTCGACCTGATGATCGCGGAGTGGAAGCGGTACTACCCGGAGTTCATGCAGAACGGGTGGCCCTCGAAGGGTCCTCGAGACAGCTGAGCTGCCGGACCGGGCCGATGCGCAGCGTTGGGGACCGCTACTGGTCCTCCGGTGCCACATCGAGCGGCAGCGTGGAGCTGCGGGTGGTTATGCTCCCCACCCTCCAGACCGGGGCAGCGAGTCCCCAGCAGCACAGCGGAGCCAGCATGAGCCAGAGCCCCATCGTCGAGTGTGTGCCGAACTTCTCCGAGGGAAGTGACCTGGAGGTCCTCCGACAGATCACCGACGCCATCGAGGCCGTCGACGGGATCACCCTCCTCGACGTGGATCCCGGCGAGGCCACCAACCGCACCGTGGTCACCTTCGTCGGTTCACCGCCAGCAGTCGAAGAGGCCGCCTTCCGCGCGATCGCCTGCGCGGCGGAGCTCATCGACATGTCCGGGCATCGCGGGGCTCACCCGCGCATGGGCGCTACCGACGTCTGCCCCTTCGTCCCCGTCGCCGGCATCACCATGGCGGAGTGCGCGGAGATGGCACGCCGAGTCGGCGCCCGGGTGGGGTCGGAGTTGCAGATCCCGATCTACCTCTACGAGGCTGCGGCCTCGACCCCCGAGCGCCAGAACCTCGCGACGGTCCGCACTGGGGAGTACGAGGGCCTCGCCGCACGCTTTGGCGACCTCACGCAGGGGCCAGACCACGGACCCAGGGCGATGGACGACAACGTGCGGCGCACCGGGGCCACCGCCGTCGGGGCCCGACCGTTCCTGGTCGCCTACAACGTGAACCTCAACACCCGCAACACCCGCAAGGCGATGAAGATCGCCGCCCGAATCCGCGAGAAGGGCATCATCCGCCGCGACGAACGAAACGAGATCGTCCGCGATGCCGAGGGCAAGGCCGTCCGCGACCCGGGGATGTTCCAGAAGGTCAAGGCCATCGGGTGGTTCATCGAGGAGTACGACCGCTGCCAGGTGTCGATCAACTTCGTAGACCACCGGGTGAGCCCGATCCACGAGGTGGTCGACGCCATCCGCCGGGTCGCCGACGAGGAAGGCGTGGTGGTCACCGGGAGCGAGTTGGTCGGTCTCATCCCCCTGGAGGCCATGCTCGCCGCGGGACGCCACTACCTGCGCCGCCAGGGGTTGAACCCCGGGGCGCCCGAGTCCGACGTCATCGAGACCGCCATCCGCTCCCTGGGGCTACGCGATCTGGGACCCTTCGACCCCGCGGAGCGCATCATCGAGCGCCGCATCGCCTCGGACGGCCCCCTCGTGAAGGAGACGCTCCGTGGCTTCGCTGACCGCCTGGCGTCCAGTGCCCCCGCCCCGGGCGGGGGTTCGGTGGCCGCCCTGTGCGGCGCGCTGTCGACCGGGTTGGCCGCAATGGTGGCCCAACTCACCACCGGAAAGAAGGGCTACGAGGCGCTCGGCGACGCCGTGGACGAGATGGCGCTCGCCGCCCAGGGCCTCCGGGAGGGGTTCCTGGCCGACGTCGACACCGATACCGCGGCCTTCGACGGGCTCATGGCGGCCTTTGGCCTCCCCCGCAAGACCCCGGAGGAGCAAGCCGCGCGGAAAGAGGCGATCCAGGCGGCGACCACACACGCAATCGAGGTGCCGCTGCGGGTGCTGGAACGGGCCGCGGAGGCGGTCGCCCTGGTCGAGGTCGCGGTCACCGGAAACCGGAATGCCCGCTCCGACGCCGGAGTGGCCGCACTCACCGCCGAGGCTGCCGCTGAGGGCGCCTGGTACAACGTGTGCATCAACCTCGAGGGTCTCGACGACGCCGACGCGGCCCGGAGGTACCGGGAGCGCGCCAACACCGCCCTCGCCGCGGTGACCCTCCGCACCACCGCCCTTCGCGCCCAGGTACGCACGCAGTTGGGTGGATTCGACGCCTGAGGGCCGCGCACGTCCGGGCGACGACCCTGCGCGGCGCGCATGCGCGCAGAAGCGCGGCCGCGCATCCTGACGAGGGAGCGCAGCGCATTATCGGCTTTCCAAGGTGATCTCACTCTTCGCCGGAGGGTGGCATGGGATCTGCTTGGCAGGGAGACGACCCCGCTGTGACGGGGCCTGTCCAAGGAGCAAACCGATGTCTAGGATCCCCTATCTCCTCCCGTTGTTTCTTCTGTTCTCGATCGGCCTTGCCGCTGGCTTCGACCACCCTTCCGACACAACCCTGGTGGCCGACACCGGTATCTTCGAGGACACCGGCCTGACCGACCAGGCCGCCTGCCCGGGCGGACTCGACCAGTCCGAGTGCCTGATCTGCGACGGGAGCTGGGAGTGTGAGGGTGAAGGCTGCTCCAGGGCATGCGGTTGCATGGGCTGCAACCTCACCCTGTGTCCGGCGGAAGTGACCGGTTCAAACCCGATCAGCGACTAGCCGATGAAGGTCACCTTCCCTTCCCGCTCCCGGAGCGGGTAGCGCAGGAACGCCACGAACCCGGCGATGAAAGCCACTGCCGCGACGAGTGGCACCGCCCTCAACCCCACGATGCTGGTGGTCTGGCCCCCGAGCACCATCAAGCCGAAGGCGAAGATGGAGGCGCCGATCATCGTCTTCTGCAACACCGCCTGCATCCCGAAGTAGATCGCCTCGCGGCGCTGTCCGGTGAGTTGCTCGTCGTAGTCGACCACGTCGGCGAGCAGGGCGAAGGGCAGCATCATGAAGCCCGCGGTGGGGATGCCGATGAGCCCCATCACCACCGCGCTCTGCACCAACTCGCTCCCGAAGGGCAGGTGCCCCACCAGGGACAGCGCAGGGACCACCAGGGCGCTCCCGACCAGGGTCACCATGAACGCCATGTGCTTCCCCCACCGCTTGGCCATGTCGTTGAACAGGAAGAAGCACACCAGGTTCATCAGGAGGAACGGGCCCATGAGGATCGGCACGTCCCCCTCGCCGAGGCCAAGCAGATCCTGCACCCAGTAGGGCACGACCATGATCAGCAGGTTCAGACCGAACCAGTAAAACGAGGTGGCCACCACCAGGTGGAGGAACGGCCGGTTGTGGAAGGTGAGCCGCATCCAGGTGATCAGGCCGGGTTGCTCACCCTGCGGTGCCTCGTCGCTGGCAGGGGTCGTGGGGCGCTCCCGGATCCACAGCAGGGTTGGCACGAAGGAGACAACGCATAGACCGGCGACCACCCCCCCGAGCGCGGCCCAGCCCCAGGACTCGATGACCACCCCGATGACCGCAAAGACCGCGGTGCCCACCATCACCCCCACCGCCTGCAGGGTGGTGAGGTTCACCCGCTCGTCGAGATCGGAGGTGATCTCGGGGATCAGCGCCAGGTAGGGGGTGACCACCACGGTGTAGAGCACGAAGTAGGCCTGGATGAACACGAAGGCCCACAGGGTGTTGGACCAGTGCAGGCCGGGAGACGGCGGCATCCACAACAGGAAGAACACCAGAGCCAGCGGGCCGACGCCGAAGAGGATGAAGGGGATGCGGCGACCCCACTTCGAGCGGAGGCGATCGCTCCAGTAGGCGATGAGGGGGTCGGTGATCCCGTCGGTGAGCCGCCCCAGGAAGAAGATGGCGCCGAAGACCGGCACCACGACCAGGGCTGTTTCCGGAGAGGGCACGTACAGCTTGTAGATCCACTGGGAGATCACCAGGTTGGTGAGGTTCATCGCGATGCCGCCCGTGGCGTAGGCGGCCTTGCGGCCCATGGAGAGCGTGGCCATGTGTTCGCTCCAACTGGTCAAACGCATCCTACGACGCGGGCACCTACTCCCCGTCCAGGTACTCCTCGAGGGATTCGGAGTTGTCGAACATGTGGTTCGACGTCAGGGCCAGGACCATGTTCTCCGGCACGCTGCTCTGGTTTCCCACCATCCAGGTGGCCTGCAACCGGTAGGCGCCCCCCACGCCCGGCAGGAACAGGTTCAGGTAGAACTGGTCGTCCACCTCGAGCGCACCCACGCTCGCGTCGGGCGGGTAGACCTGCCAGTTGCGATGCACCATGGCCCAGCCGGCCTCCAACTCCACCCACACGTACTGGTTGTAGGTCTCGCCCGTGGTGCTCATCCCCAGCGGCAACCTGGACTTCATGTATTCGAGCGCCTCGATGCGAAGGCACTCCCTCGCCCGAAAGCACGCCGGATCCGCGAGGTACCAGGTCCGCTCGTACTCGGCGAAATCGTTCGGAAAGACCTC
>JAFDJI010000978.1 GCA_019307545.1 Deltaproteobacteria bacterium
CAGGCCTACTCGAGGATCGACGAACAGACCGTGCGTGACAACCTCGAGCGCGCACAGGATTTGCACTGGCCCGAGATGACGCGACCCGTGTTCCAGATCGACGACGGTTGGCAGATGCGGTGGGGCGAGTGGAAGGCGGGGCAGGACTTCCCCTCGGGCATGCCCCAACTCGCCGACGACATCGACGAGGCCGGGTTCAGGCCCGGGCTGTGGATGGCGCCGTTCTACGTGGACCGGAAGGCGCGCGCGTACCGCGACCACCCCGACTGGTGGGTGCGCGACCGCTCCGGCACCGAGCTGACCTACACCAATCTCGGCAACGGCGACTACGCGGTGCTGGACGTCACCCACCCCGACGCGGCCATCTGGCTCTCCAAGCAGGTCGGCGAGCGGGTGGCGGAGGGGTGGACCTACCTCAAGTTCGACTTCCTCTGCGCCGGCGCCCAGGAGGGGCTCCGCTATAAGCCGGTGACCGGGGTGGAGGCGTACCGCATCGGCCTCGACCTGCTGCGCGATGCGGCAGGCGAGAGCGCTTGGCTGGTGGCGTCGGGGGCGCCCCTGCTCCCCACGGTCGGGTTTGCCGATTCCTTCCGCTCCGGTGGCGACATCGCCCTGGAATCCTCCCCGGACCCGCATCGCGCGTTCCTGCGGTGGCAGGCGCGCCAGACCGCGGCACGGGCGTGGGCGAACGGGATCTGGTGGTGGAACGATGCCGACGCCATCCTGGTGCGGGAGCCCTTCACCCTCGAGGAGGCCACGGGCGCGGTGGTCGCGAATGCCCTTTCCGGTGGGGTGTGGTTCCTTGGCGACGACCTGACCGAGCTCTCCTCCGACCGCCTGCACCTCGCCCTGCATTCCGGTCTGCTTCCGGTCAGGGGATCCCTCACCCAGCCCCACGATCCCCTCGCCTACCCCTCCGGGATCGATGCCGGTCCCATCGGGGAACGCATCTCGCCCGATGACCAGGTGCCCCCGGTGTGGGAGCTCGCCGATGGCTACGTCGGCCTCCTCAACCTCGGCGACACCCCCATCACCGTCGTTGCACCTCCCGGCTTCGAGCTGGTCTCTGGCCACCAGGCGCAATTCCCCTCGGAGCGCGAGCTGGCACCGGGAACCGGCGAGGTCTGGCGGCCCGAACCCTGAACGTCTCGGTACCAGCTGCCCGCTTGCCAACCCACGTGGGAGATCCCGTGAGCCGTATTGCGTTTCAGAAAGCCCTCCTGTCGACTCTCGCCGATGGCCAGATCTCGCGGAGCGAGCGAAAGGCGCTCCGTTCCCTCCTCGACGACGAGCCCCTCTCGGACTCCAGCCAGGCCTCCCTCCGCCACGAGTTGTTCCTCGAGGTCGGCTCCCGCCTCCACGATCATCGGGACCGGAAGCTCCTCGCCTGGCTCTCGGACGCGATCAAGCTGCTCGAACGACCCGAGGAGGGGCGGGACCTCCCGAGTCCCCGCGTTCTCTTCGGCCCCGAGGATCCGATGGTCGAGACGCTGGTGAACCTGATCGAGCAGACCCGGGAGACCCTGGACATCGCCGTGTTCACCCTGACCGACAACCGGTTGAAGGACGCCCTGATCCACGCCTACCGGAGGGGGGTGCGGGTACGAATCCTGTCGGATGGAGACAAGGCCGAAGACCGGGGCTCTGACGTCTGGGCGCTGAAGGAGACGGGTCTGGAGGTGCGCCTGGACTACTCGGCTGCCCATTTCCACCACAAGTTCGCCCTCTTCGACGGCAAGGCGGTGGTCACGGGGTCGTACAACTGGACGCGCGGGGCCGACCGAGACAACCGGGAGAACTTCCTGGTGACCTGGGATCCGGAGGTGGTGAGGCCGTACGCGGGGGGGTTCGAGCGGCTCTGGGGTGACAGTCGCTAAGGTTCAGCCCCAATGCCAGTCACTTAGCGCGAAGGGAGCCGTCAGCCGTCAGCCATCAGCTATCAGCCAGCGAGCTTTCTCCGGCTCCTATCAGGCTGATAGCTGATCCAACCGCGACCGGGGCCTCCACCGGGTCCCACCTCGAATATCCGGCGATCCGCCAGGTCCCGACGACGACCGGCTCGACAAGATGCGGCCAGGTGCAGAGCCGCTCGGGGAGCGGTCGGTCGCGTCGGGCCAGGGTGGTGTGCAGCGCGACCCGTAGACCGAGCAGGGCGCGGTCCATGGATTCGAGCTGCTGCTCGCCGATTCGTTCCAGGGCCTGGCAGCAGGACAGGTAGTAGGCCTCCCAGACCGCGGGCCGTGACCAGGGCCACGGGGTGCGGACCGCCGACGCGCAGTACCAGGAGAGCCGCAGCTCGATTTCGGCGAGCAGGTCGCGCAGCGCTTTCCAGGCGTCCCGACCGTACTCCCCGTCCTCGTAGCGACAGTGCCAGGTGCGGCACACCGAGATGCGGCTGGCGTAGATGCCGCAGGACAGGTCGTCCTCCACCCAGTAGGGGCAGCGCAGGGTGGCGTCCCGTCCGAATCGCTCCCCGCCCTGCGCCGCGTACCGTCGCCGCTTCTCCCAGGTGCCCACAAGGCCGCGGACGTACACCCCGTCGACCTCTTCCAGGCGCGCTCGCACCTGCTCCGACCCGCTGTCTCCCCGGGACAGCGCGACGCCCACGAGGAAGTTGGGTACGTTCGGCTGGTAGGTGCAGCAGCGCACCCAGGTGAAGGTCCGTCGACCCGTCGGGTCACCGCCTGGGGGTGGGTGCATCGGGCAGCGGGCGCAGCTCGACTTCGACTCCCGGGGGAAGGCCGCGGGGTCCACGTCGCCCACCAGCCGGAGTACGGCGGGCGGGTATCCGGAGAGCATGTTGTCTGCGCCCATGGTCCACAAACGGTAACGGATCCGCCGCCGATTTGGGAGCGCTCCCGGTTACCGGGTGCGAGTCCCCGCGATGGCTGCTACCATGGCCGGTCTCGCGGACTCGGAGACCCTCCATGCGCCCGTTCCACGCCCTCCCCCTCGCCCTACTCGTCGCCTGCAACCCGCCGGTGGCCGAAGACGACGGCCCGCCCGACTGGGTCGTGGGCGAGGTGGTCGACATCGAGGGCCGGGGTGTCCTCGCCCGGGTTGATGCCCCCTGGGGTGAAGACCTGTGGCTGGTGCGGGTCGAGGGCTCCCACTACGACATGGGCTACCAGTACGGCCGCCTGCTCGGTGCGACCATGTTGGACCTCTGGTGGCAG
>JAFDJI010000255.1 GCA_019307545.1 Deltaproteobacteria bacterium
GAACGTGGGGGCGTCCTACGGTGCCCGGTCGGACCTCGATGTGTGCGACTACCCGCTGGGCTCCTATTCGTACTGCTCGGAGACCTACCCCTGCAGCCGCGGCCAGGGGGACTGCGACTCCCACGCCGAGTGCTCGGACGGTGCCATCTGCGTGAACAACGTGGGCGCAGCCTTCGGCTTCGGTTCGTCGGTCGACGTTTGCATGTAGCTCCCGGACGTCCGGGCACTTCCCTTGGCGGGCTGCTCCGGCGGCCCGCTACTTGCTCAGGAGCGTCGCCGCGGAAACCCCATCAGGGCAATCCCGCGCGATAGCGAATGCACGCGTCGGCCAGGCTGGTGTCGGTGGCATTGTGGCAGGTGCCACCGACCTTCACCGCCCACGCTGTAGAGCCGGTCGCCGGAAATGCGCTGCAGTCCGTGTTCCGGTCCACGATCGCCAGGATGCTCCCGTCCCGGCAGGAGTCGCTGTGGAAGATCTCCACGGCGCCCCGCGCACCTACCAGCTCCGGGGTCATCTCGACCCGACGCACCAGGTCCCGGGTTAGGGCATGAACCCATGCGGTTCCTCCTCTTCGCCATCCTGCTCGCGATCGTCGGGACCGGTTGTGGCCGGATCCACAAGGTGCGGGTGCGCCCGCACAAGGTCCCCGTGGTGTCGATGGAGATACGGGAAGCGCTGGCCTTGCTCCAGCGTGCCAACCGGCACGTGGTGTATGACGCGTCGCGCGGCCAACGCGGCGGGAGCGCCGACCCACCGATGTGGTTCGCCGAGGATTCCTCCTTCGGCCGGGTGCCGTTCTGGCGCGTGGCCCCAGGGGAAGGGGGCTATGGCCTGTTCGCGATGTATGCCGGGGAGTGGCACCCCCTCAAGCAACAGGGGGCCGAGTTCGTGGCCGCGGTTCCGAGCGCCGAAAGCGACGCGACCTCCGCCGCCCTGTACGCCCCCAGCTCCCCGGTGTTGATGGCGTGGGGCACCGAGGTGCTCTACGCGCGGGTGTTCGCCGAGTACGCCTACAACCAGAGTGGGTTTCTCTCCGTACCTTCCTGGCAGGCCCGATTCTATCGCTTCGACTTCGCGGACTTTGCTCCCGAGGAATCCCTCGGGGAGATGCGGATGGCGGTCGCCTGCGAGCCCCAGGACAGGAGACGACACGCCGCATGCGCGGTGTACGCCCTCCCCTGGCGGGACGGGACCCTGGACACCGCGCGCAACGGCTTGGTGATGAACATCGACCGCCGGCAACGACCCGCGCGGATCCAGTTCGTTCTGGGCCCCTAATCCGCTCGGGCCGAGGCCTCACGACAGTCCGGAAAGGGGTTTGGACACCACGTCCAGCAGGTGCAGCTCTTCGTCGCTCAGCTCGAAGTCCAGGCAGGTGGCGTTGGACTGGGCGTGAGAGACCTTCGACGCCCCCGGAATGGCCACCACCACATCGCCGTGGAACCGAACCAACCACTGCAGCGCCACCTGGGCGGGGGTGGCCCCGTGGCTGGCGGCGACCCGCCGCAACTCCGCGATCACCGGAGCGCTCTTCCGAAGCCCTTTTCGGTGGAAGCCGGGCATCCACCGCCGCGGCCCTGGGCGGGTGCGAATCCGCGCCGGATCATCGTGGTACTTGCCGGTCAGGAGCCCCTGCGCCAACGGAGAGTAGGCGATGATCGTGATCCCCAGCTCCTTTGCGGCCTCAAGGGTGCCGTTCCCCTCGATGTTCCGGTGCAACAGGCTGTAGTGAACCTGGTTCGACACCAGCGGAAGCTCCCGCGACGCGAGCACCCCGTGGCAGCGCCGCATCTGTCGTTCCGTGAAGTTGCTGATCCCGACGGTTCGAATCTTCCCCGCCCGCACCAGGTCGGCCATGCCGTCCATCTGCTGGCTGTGCGTGGAGAGGATGCCCACCGGGTTGTGCACCTGGTGCAGGTCGATGGAGAAGCCGTCCAGGTAGTGCAACCGGTCGTCGATGGTGCGCCCGATCGAACCCGCTGTCCGCATGTTCGGCCGCCACTTGGTGGCCACCACCACATCCCCGTCCTTCTTGCCGGCCGTCCGCAGGGCGCTTGCCAGGGAAGCCTCGCTCGCGCCGTCCCCATAGGCCTCGGCCGTGTCGAACCAGTTGACCCCGGCGTCGAGGCTGGCCTGGACGATGGCGTCGGTGGTGTCCTGGTCCAGGACCCCCCAGAACCAGCCCCCGACCCCTTGTCCCTTCGCAAACTGCCAACAGCCCAGGCCAATGGGGGTGACCTGGATCTCGGACGCTCCCAACCTGCGCAACTCCACTTTCACACTCCCGACTTTGCACACAGATAGCTACCACGGCCCCGTCAGGCGTTGTTCACTTGGGGTCGAGCGAGTGCTCGGGATGCGGGTCCTCGCGGGGGCGAAGGGGCTGTACGCCCAAGCCTTCGTCGCGCTCGTAGTCCCAGCTGCTCAAGAAGTCGAGCACGGTGCGCTTCCGGTCGGGGGACACGGTGATCAGGAAGGTCCAAGCCGGGATCACACAGGTGCCCGCCTCGGAGCGCAGCTCCGGTGGGGGTTCGGGCAGGGGGGATGCCCCGCGGACCGCTCGTAGGGCGAGGGCGTCGATGGCGTAGACCCCCGAGGGAGTGCCCAGCTGGACATCCTCCACCGTCCCGTCCGAGGCCACGGCGATCTGCACCTCGACGGTGTGGTGGCCTACGGGAAGGCCGGCAAGCGACGTCCCTTCCACCTCGTTGTCCCAGAAGAAGCGGAGCATCCCAGCGATGCGGCGTTCGTAGGCCTCCTGGGCCGCCGCGACCTCCGGCGTCACCGCGGCCACCTCCTCCAGCGCGTCAGCACCAGATTCCACGCCTTCGGAGCTGTCCACCGGGTCTGCCGGCTCGTCCGCAATCGCGGAACCGGCGAGCATCCACAGCGGCAACAGGGCGGCAATGGCGATGGTGCGCGTCACGTTCGGAGAGCATAGCTCGTAGGGCTGGGAGGTTCTGGTGACTCAGGCGCGCTTTCGGTCCGAGGCCATGGCATTGGAGCTACCGGACGCCGTGCACACCGCGGTCGTCGCGGAGCAGGCCAAGGCCATGTCTGTGGCCAACCTCTTCCGTCTGGCCGTCGTCGGCGTCTTCCTCGCACTCTCCGCACCGCTCGGACTGCTGGGCGGCCCCTCCTTCGCCGACCAACTCATCATGTTGCCCGTGCTGTCCGGATACTTCGTCGTCGCTGGCCTGCTCGCCCTGGCCGGGCGACGCTCTCGCCGCATCCTGTTGGCGTCCCGCTTCGCGATCGCGTTTGTGGACGTGCCGATGGTCTTCCTGGCGAACTACGTCTCGCTTTCGGTCTACGTCTACCCGGCGACGGGGGCGATCTGGACCTTCGCGGTCTTCATGTTCCTAATGGTGACGGTGTACTCCGTGCTCGACGCCTGGGTCACGATCTCCACCGCGATCATGATCCTCTTCCTCGAGATCGTCCTGTTGTTCGCCTCCGGGGCCCAAAGCGTCAGCAACTGGGTGATCTCCATCGTATTGGTGGTCACCTTCGCCACCATTGGCGCGGTCTTCACAGTGCGCCGGATCCGCACCCTGATCGCCAACGTGACGCAGGAGCAGTTCGTTCGCGCCCAACTCGGTCGCTACTTCTCCCCGACCGTCGCCCGGAGCATCGTGGCGCGCGGCACCCAGGTGGGCGGCGGAGAGAAGCGGGACGTGAGCGTGCTGTTCGCCGACATCCGTGGCTTCACTGCCCTGTCCGAGGCCCTGGACAGCTCCGTGGTCGTCCAGTTGCTCGACGAGTACTTCTCCCAGATGGTCGAGGTGATCTTCCGGCACGACGGGACCCTCGACAAGTTCATTGGCGATGGGGTCCTCGCCTACTTCGGCGCGCCACTGGACCAGCCCAACCACCCCGAGGCAGCGGTGGCCTGCGGCCTGGACATGTTGAAGGCCCTCGAGGAGTTGAACGAACGACGGGAGGCTCGGGGTTTCCAGCCCCTCCAGATTGGGATCGGCATCCACACGGGTCCCGCGATCGTCGGCGACATCGGAAGCCCGCGCCGACGCGAGTTCACCGTCATCGGAGACACGGTGAACCTGGCGTCGCGCATCGAGGGACTGACGAAGGAACACGGGGTCGCGATGCTCGTCTCGCAGGCGACACGCGACCGGGCTGGTGACGGTTTCGAGTGGGTCCCTGCTCACCCGGTGCCGGTCAAGGGCAAGACCGGATCCGTGGCGACCTTCATCCCTGCTGGCTGCTGACCCGCTCCTACATGGGGTGGTCTGCGGTCACAGGTGATCGAGGACGTCGCGGGCCTCCTTCATCCCCGGCTCGCGGCGAAGGGCCTCCTCCGCCCACTTGCGCGCGGCACCCGCGTTCCCCGCCCGGTACTCGAGCACGGCGAGGTTGACGCAGGGTGCGGCGAATCCGGGGGAGAGGCCGGCGGCCTCCGCATAGGCTTCGCGCGCGGCATCGGGCCGCCCGGCCCGGGACTCGGCCTGACCGAGGTTGTTCCACAACGAGGCGTCTTTCGGGGTCGCCTCGATGGCGTGACCGAAGGCACCCACGGCGTCGTCGTGTCGTCCCAACTCGTTCAGCGCGATGCCCAGGTCGTTCCAGGCGGCGGGGTTCGTCGGGTCCTTTTCGACGACCGGCTCCAACGCCACGCGAGCCTCTTCGTACCGGCCCTCGTAGATCGCCCGGGCGGCCTGCTCCATGGCCGGCAGCACATGCACGCGATCCTTCGGGTCCGGCCCGATCTCGGTTGTCGGTGCCGCCGGCGCAGCGACGTACCCGAGCGCAATCAGCTCTGCGACGCGCTCACGGTCGAGATCGGCACCCGTGGATACCCGTGCACCCCCGGTCTCGACGGACGCGAGCGCCACCCGCATCTCGACCACCCGGTTGGGCTGCTCCACCACCAGGTTCTTCGTTTCGGCGGGGTCGTCCTGCAACTCGTACAGTTCGGGCCGCGGCGCTTCGATGTACTTGTAGGGGCCCTGTCGTACCGCCGAGACCGGGCTCCAGCCAAACCGGCGCTGCGCATGGTCGGTGACCGCCACCAGGGGCTGCTTGCGAGGCGTGGACCCGGCGGAGAGGAGGTCCACGCCGGGCAGGGACGGGTCCGGGATCCCGGCGAGGGCCAGGAGCGTGGGCGCCAGGTCGACCAGTCCGACGACGCGGTCCGACCGCGCCGGCTCCACCCCGGGCGCGTGCACCATCAGGGCCACCCGCACCGTCGCCTGGTAGAGGAACACCCCGTGGCTGAGCTCCCCGTGGTCGCCGAGCGCCTCTCCATGGTCCGCGGCCATGACCACCACGGTCCGGCCCCTGCGCTCCTCCAGGGCTCGAAGGACGACACCCACCCCAGCATCGGCGGCCGCCACCTCCCCGTCGTAGGGATCGTCGCCCTCCCACTCGTCGGGCGGGGTGTAGGGCGAGTGGGGATCGAAGAAGTGCACCCACGTGAAGAACGGCTCGGGAGCAGACCCGATCCATGCCGCCGCGGCACGGGCGGTGTCCTCGGCTCGGCGCTCCGGGGGGAATCGCGCCCCGCCCGGCCGGTGGGGTCGGTCGTCGTCATAGACCTCGAAGTGCCTGGCCAGTCCCGCGTCCGCGGACAGCGGGCTCCCGCTCACGAAGGCCGCCGTGTGGTACCCCTCCGCAGAGAGCCGCTCTACCACCAGCGGGACGTCCTCACCGACCACGTCGGCGTTGACCCGCACCCCGTGGCTCGGGACGGGAAGGCCGCTGAGCATGGTGGTGTGCGAGGGGAGGGTCAGCGGGCTGGACGCAGTGGCGTCCTCGAAGACCACCGCGTTGTGCGCCAGGTCGTCGATGTTCGGGGAGGGGCTCGGCACGTGTCCGTAGCAACCAAGGCGATCCGCACGAAGGGTGTCGATGGTCACCAGGACCAGGTTCGGCGTCGCCGTCGCCAGCAGGACCGCCGACACCAACGAGGACACCATG
>JAFDJI010000256.1 GCA_019307545.1 Deltaproteobacteria bacterium
CTCAACGAAGACCCGAACCTTCCCTTCGCGGACGCCTCCTTCGAGGTGGTGCTGAACTGCTTCTCGGTGGAATACCTGACCCAGCCCCTGAAGGTCTTCCATGACCTGGGCAGGGTGCTCCGCCCCGGGGGCTTGCTCCTGGTGGTCTTCACCAACCGGAAGGTCCACCGCAAGGCGGTCAAGGTCTGGCACGACCTCACCGAGCGCAGGCGCAGCCTCCTGGTGAAGGAGATGGTGCAGGTGTGTGGCTCTTTCGAGCGGGTCGGCACCTATCGGTCGGTGGGGCTGCCGAGACCTCCCGACGACGAGTTCCTGGCGCTCGGACTGCCGAGCGACCCTATCTACGCGGTCTGTGCGGACAGCTTGGGCGGCCCGGCGGATCGGCCCGCGCGCTCGTGCCCGCCCTCCACGACCGGGATTCCGATCGACCGCGAGCTGCTCCGACAACGCGAGGAGCAGGTCGGCCGAACCCATCGCTGTCCCTATTGCGAGGGCGCGTTGACCCCCTGGGACGTTCCCCAGACGCCATTCACGGAATGGGCCTGCGAGCAGGTCTACGTCTGCCTCGACAACCGCTGTCCCTACTACTGCCGCAGCTGGTCGGCGATGGACGAGCAGGGCAACGTCGGGTTCGCCTACCGGTTGATGTACAACCCCGATCGGGATCGCTGCATGCCCGCCCCCGCCGCGGGTCTGAAGGCCCACATGGAGACGGTGTCGAACCCCCGCGGATAGCCCTGCTCTTCGGTCCGCGCCATAGGGTTGCTCTTCGGTCCGCGCCATAGGCGCCCACGAAGGTGGAGTGCTTCCCCAATGGCCCTTGGCTTCGAGGCCTGGTAGGCGGGCGCCTATGGCAGCGCATGGTTAGACGTCACCCCCCACAAGCGTTGCACAAAACCAACGACGCGGGCTCCCAACGACGTGGTTGCCCGCAGGAGGCCCGAGCAGCCATGTCCCAGCCCCAGAACACCTACCTCTTCGCCAAAGGTCACCGCATCCCCGAGTTCGAGGGCATGAGCAAAGACGAGCTCAAGACCCTTCTCGGCGGCAAGGGCTATGGCCTGTACGTCCTGCTCTGCGTCCTCGGTGTGCGGTGCCCGATCGCGCTGAACCTCCCGACCTTCCACGCCCACCGGCTCGTCGACGGGCGCCTTCCGAGCGACCTGGTCGCCTCGGTGAAGGAGGGCCTCGCCGCGATGGAGCAGGAGACCGGCAAGAAGTTCGGCGATCCGGCGAATCCGCTGCTCGTCTCGGCCCGCTCCGGCGCCAAGTTCTCCATGCCCGGGATGATGGACACGGTGCTCAACATCGGGCTCACCGACTCCATCGTCGATGGCCTCGCGAAGGGTGACCAGGAGCGGTTCTGGCTCGACTCCTACCGCCGTCTGCTGCAGATGTACGGCGACGTGGTGTTGCAGATCAGCGAGGACGGCAAGGACCCCTTCGAGCACGTGCTCGACGCCTTCAAGGAGGAGAAGGGCACCTCCAGCGACCTCGACCTGGGTCCGGGCGAGCTGCGGGAGCTGATCCAGCGCTACAAGGCGGTCTACGCCAAGCACGACCAGACCTTCCCACAGGACCCGGTGGAGCAGGTCCTTCGCAGCTCCGAGGCGGTCTTCCGCTCTTGGGGCAACGAACGGGCCGTGTTCACCCGGCAGGAGGAGGGGATCCCCGACTCCCTCGGCACCGCCGTCAACCTGCAGGAGATGGTCTTCGGCAACAAGACGCCGCGCTGCGGCACGGGGGTGTTCTTCACCCGCGACAAGAGCACGGGCGAGAAGCACGCCGACCGGCTCGAGGGCACCTTCCTGTTCCAGGCACAGGGAGAGGACGTCGTCGCCGGCATCCGGAACTCCCTGCCCATGGAAGCGCTTCGCGACCACGCCGACCCGGCCTTCCGGGCCATCTACGAGGAGATCAAGACCACCGGTGACCTCCTCGAGAAGCACCTGCGCAACATGCAGGACACCGAGCTGACCGTCGAGGAACAGGACGGCGAGCCGGTGCTCTTCTGGCTCCAGATCCGCGACGGCAAGCGCTCCGCGCGCGCCGAGAGCGTCATCGCCGCCCAAATGCGCGACGAGGGCATCGTCACCCGCGAGGAGGCGGTGATGATGGTCAACCCGGAGCGGTTCGAGGAGCTTCTCTTCCCACAGATCGACCCCGCTGCCCGCGCGGAGGCCACGGTCATCACCAAGGGGTCGGCGGCGTCGCCGGGGGCCGCGACGGGCCACGTGGTGTTCACCCAGGAAGACGCCCTCGAGCGGGCCGGCAAGGGCGAGCCGGTCATCCTGGTGACCGTCATGACGTCCCAGGAGGACGTCAAGGGCATGAAGGCCTCCAAGGCCATCCTCACCTCCACCGGCACCAAGGTGAGCCATGCCGCCATCATGGCCACCGCGTGGGGCATCCCGGCGGTGGTCGGCGCCTCGGCCATCGACATCGACAAGGACACCTCGAGCTTCGAGGTGAACGGCTTCACCATCAAGGCCGGGGACGTGATCACCGTCGCGGGTTCGACGGGCGAGGTCTACCTCGGCGAAGTGAAGACCCTGGTGCCCGAGGCCCTCGATCCGGCCGCGCAGAGGATCCTGGGGTGGGCCGCGGAGATCAAGGCGATGGACGTTCGGGCCAACGCCGAGGCCGCGGAAGCCCAGCAGGCGTACGACAACGGTGCCCGTGGCATCGGCTTGTTCCGCACCGAGCACATGTTCCTCGGCGACCGCCTGCCGCTCATCCAGGAGGTGCTCTTCGGCGAAGACGAGGCCAAGGCCGACGCGGCGCTGAAGGAGATCTACGCGTTCTCCAAGGATGACTTCAAGCACTCCATGAAGGTCATGGACGGCTACGGGGTGACCATCCGCCTGCTCGACGCGCCGATGCACGAGTTCTTCCCGCACGACACCGACATGGAGCGGGAGGAGAACCCCATGCTCGGGCACCGCTCGGTGCGCATGGCCGTGACCCATCCCGCCATCCCGCGCACCCAGATCCGGGCCATCCTCGAGGCGGCGCGGGAGCTGAGGGCAGAGGGCCTCCACCCCAACCCCGAGATCGAGATCCCGCTCGTGATCGTGCCGAAGGAGGTCGAGGCCATTCGTGAGGCCTGCTTCGAGGTGTCCACCGCGATCCACGCGGAGCACGGGGTGTGGGTGCCCTACAACCTCGGCATCATGGTCGAGACCCCCGCGGCGGCGCTCCTGGGCAAGGAGATGGTCGAAGTGCTGGCCGAGCGGGTGCCGGGCGTGCCGGAAGAGGCCCACCCGACCCGCGGCTTCGCCAGCTTCGGCACCAACGACCTCACCCAGACCACCCTGGCCATCTCGCGCGACGACGCCGACAAGTTCCTGCCGGTCTACGTCCAGCAGGGGTACTTCGACTTCCATCCCTTCGTGTCCATCGACCCGCGGGTGGAGCGCATGGTGAAGATGTTCGTGGACGAGGCGCGTGCCGTCGACCCCGAGTTCGAGATCTTCATCTGCGGCGAGCACGGCGGCGACGTCTACACTATCGAGCGGCTGCACCTCATTGGCCTCACCGGCATCAGCATGTCGCCTGGGAAGGTCTACCGCTCCATCCTCAAGGCTGCGCAGTCGCAGATCGAACACCCACGGGGCTGATCGCCATGATGGAAGACAGAGTGCTCGTGGTGGATGACGAAGAGCAATTCGTCGTCGCCTTCTCCAAGCGACTGGGGGCCCGCGGGTTCGCGGTCGACACTGCGGGAAGTGGCGAGGAAGCGCTGCAGATCATGAGGCAGCGGAGGTTCGATGCCGTCGTGCTCGACCTCGCCATGCCGGGCATGGACGGCATCGAGACCCTGAAGCACATGCTCGGCATCGATCCGGACGCACAGGTGCTCCTGCTGACCGGTCACGGCTCGGTCCACGCCGCAACCGAGGCCATGAAGGGGGGCGCGGCGGACTTCCTCGAGAAGCCGGCCGACTTCGCCGACCTGCTGGAGAAGATCCGCGCTTGCATCGCCACCCGGCTCAAGCTGGGGCTCCAGAAGTCGGAGGAGGAGATCGCCGAGATCCTCCGCAAGCGCGGGTGGTAGATGCCGGTTCCCGCCACTGAACCGGGAGAGGGCGTCGGGCGCCGGAGAAGGGGCCGGATCAAGACGGCCATCGTCGGTGGCGGGGTCGGCTGCGAGCACATCCTGCGCATGGTCGAGGACGATGCCTTCGGGCGCTTCAACATGGAGGTGCTCGGGGTCGCGGACATCGACCCGAACGCGCCGGGCCTGGCCTATGCTGCCCGGGCCGGGATCCGCACCGTGTCCGACTTCCACGAGCTGTTCGAGATCCCAGGGCTCGAGCTTGTGATCGAGCTGACCGGTTCGTGGAAGGTCCGGGACGAGATCGAGCGCTCGCGACCGCGTGATCTGCGCCTGATCGACAACTACGGTGCGCGCCTGTTCTGGGACCTGCACCAGGCCGAAGAGGCGGTCATCCGGGAACGCACCCTGATGCAGCAGCAGGTGGGGCGCGAGCGCGAACGCATCTCGCAGATCTTCGACGGCATCCCGGACGAGGTCGTGGTGCTCGACAAGGAGATGGTGGTGCAGGATGCGAACGCCACCTATCTCCGCAACAACGAGGTCACGCTCGGCGAGGTGCGCGGGTGTGTCTGCTACGAGTTGGACCAGGCGGTGCGCGGCGAGTGCCAGGTCGCGGTGGAGGACTGCCCCTTCTTCGCCGCCATCGGCGAGAAGCGACCGATCTCGATGGTGCGCAAGCACTTCGACGAACAGGGGAACGCCCGCTACGCGGCGATCGTCGCCGCGCCGTTGCTCGATTCGGATGGGGATTCGGTCGGGGTGATCGAGATGACCCGCGACATCACCCACCGCATCATGCTCGAGGAGGAGTTGAAGGCCACCGAGGTCCACCTGCG
The DNA here is from genome assembly GCA_019307545.1 of Deltaproteobacteria bacterium. Taxonomy (GTDB): domain Bacteria; phylum Myxococcota_A; class UBA796; order UBA796; genus JAFDJI01. The sequence continues at coordinate 4,897 of JAFDJI010000256.1, forward strand.
CCAGTTCATGGAGATGGCGCCCATCGCGACCTACGTGAAGAACCGGAACCTGCAATACCTGGAGGCCAACCCGGCCACCCTCAACCTGCTCGGGCGGGCAAAGAGCGAGGTGATCGGAAAGACCGACCTCGAGATCATGGATCGCCCAGCGGCCGAGGTGCTGCGCAGCCACGAGCGCCAGGTCCTACGGGAGAAACGCGAGGTGAGCTACGACGCGGAGCTGGAGATCGCCGGCAAACGCGTCTTCGTGTCCACCGTGGTCTATCCGGTGCTCAACGCCGATGGTTCGGTCAGAGCGGTATGCGGGCTGGCCAGGGACGTCACCCAACAGAGGGAGACCGAGGCCGAGCTCCAACGGACCCGAGAGTACCTGGAGAACATCCTCAACAACTCGCCGGTCATGATCGTCACCACCGACCTGGAGCACCGGGTGGCCTCCTTCAACAGCATCGCGGTGGCGACCCTCGGGTACACCTCCGAGGAGATCGTCGGCAAACCCGCCTCCATGCTCTACGAGGACCCCGAGGCCCGTCTCCCGATCATCCGGGGGGTCGAGCAGCACGGGGTCGTGCACGAACACGAGGCGACCCTGCGCCACAAGGACGGCACGACAGTACCCGTTGCCATCACGCTTTCGGCGCTCAAGGACTACGAGGGCAACCGCATCGGGTACGTGGGCATCAGCCGCGACATCTCGCGCCGCAAGTGGCTCATGGGCCAGATCATCCAGTCCGAGCGAATGGCTGCCATCGGCCGCCTGGCGGCAGGCGTCGCGCACGAGATCAACAACCCCTTGGCGGTGATCTCGGAGACCACGGGCTACCTCGAAGACATCCTCGAGGGCCACGCGAAGGACGCCGATCTGCTCGAGGAGCTGCGCCTCGGGCTTCCGACCGTCAAGGCGCAGATCAAACGCGCACGGAGCATCACCAGCCGCCTGCTCAGCTTCGCTCGGAAGACGGAGGACACCCTTGCCTCGGCCGATATCTCCGCTGCCCTGGACGAAGTCCTGCCCTTCCTGGAGAAGGAGGCCCGGCTCGCG
>JAFDJI010000979.1 GCA_019307545.1 Deltaproteobacteria bacterium
TTCGGCGCGATCGCCGCCTACTTCCTCTACGAGCCGGTGATGGCGGACTTCCTGGGGGAAGACCCCCGGTCCGAGGCCCGCCTGGCCCGGCGACGCAAGCACATCATCAACCTGGCCGCGCTCCTGTTCCCGGGGCGGTGAGGGAAACAAGGGACGAAGACCGAGGAGGAGGGGAAATGAGGCTGAGGAACGACAAGGCTGGCGCCGTCGAGGTGACCCGCGCGCTGCTCCGGGCGAAGCTGAGGTGGCGGAACCCGATCTACCTGAGCCATGCGTTGACCTCGCGTTGCAACGCGCGGTGCGGGTTCTGTGCCTGGAACTTCTACGAACAGGACAGCGACCTGACGACCGAGGAGGTCAAGAAGCTCTACTCCGACGCGAGACGGGCCGGCTTCCTGGCGCTCTCCATCTGGGGCGGCGAGCCCCTGGTCCGCAAGGACGTCGGCGAGATCTTCCACCACGCGTACCAACTGGGCTTCACCACCAACATCGTGACCAATGGCGTTCTGCTCGAGCGCAAGATGGACCAGGTGGTGCCGTTCATCGACCGCATCAGCGTCTCGGTGGACCACGCCTCGGAGCTGCACGACGAGTTGCGGGGCGTCCCCGGGCTCTACCAGCGGATCGTCGACGCCACCCGCGCGATTCGGCGCCGGGATCCGAACAAGAAGATCGTCTTCATCTGCACCCTGCAGAAGGCGAACGTCGACCGGGAGTCGGTGCTGGGGATGGCGGAGCTGATCCGCTCCCTGGGCGTGGTCGGCGTGTTCAACGGGATGCGCCTCGAGGCGGCCGCCGACAATGCAGAGGAGATCGACCTGGAGCGGTACAACCCCACCCAGGCGCAGCTCGCGGAGGCCTTCACCCTGGTGCGTCAGTTGAAGGAGCAGGGGTACCCGGTGGTGAACTCCTTCACCCACCTCGACAAGATGCGGAGCGGCCCGCCCCACTACCACTGCCACTGGCCGAAGTTCATGCTCCCCGTGGAGGCGAACGGCGACATCGTGGACTGCATGCACTGGGGGACCCGACCCATCGGCAACATCCGGGAGACCGAGTTCGCAGAGCTCCTGAAGAGCCCCAGGCTGCGCGCGTTGGCCGGGAAGGAGGGGGAGCAGTGCCACCGCTGCGTGTCGCTCCACCGGGTCGAGATCTCCGAGGTCTGGGCTGGGAACCTGGAGCCGCTCCGGTCGTGGTGGGGCAACCTCGGATCCCCCCGTCCCACAGCGGCCCCTCCGCGGCTGGCCCTCCCGGCGCGGTTCGCCCGGCGCCTGCGCCCGAGGACGACGATCCAGCGGCCTATTGAGCCGTGAACTTGGCTCTGCGTTCGTCGCGTACAAGGAGTACGCTTCCTCCCTTGAGCCGGCGTTCACGACGAAATATGCCAGCCGGCTCGCCGTCTCTCGGGGTCTTCTGCCGGAACTTGGACGAGGACCTCGAGACAGCCGAGGACGGGACACTGAAGGTGGTCCGTCGGACGACGAGCGACCGGCTGATCAGCTTCACCGACCCGGAGGCGCAGCACTTCCGGAACAGCAAGGTGTGCCAGGCGTTCAAGCTTCACGTCCTCGGTGACACAGAATGCCATCCAACAACGCGCGGCGTAGGTATCGCCCGGTCGCGGTCCGCACGTCCTCGTCCACGACACGTCCTCGTCCTCGTCCTCGTCCTCGTCCACGACGAGTGAGGCACCGACGCCTCGAAGACGTCGGCGCCCACGGGCTAGCGCCGCACCCTCCTCAAGAGCCCGAGCACTGTCGCGCGGCACCGTGCCCACAGCGCAACAGCCTGCGCCACCTCGTCCTCGTCGAGCGCGCCGAGGTCCGCGAGATCTTCCAAGCCCGATGCGGTCTCTCCGATCTCTCCCTCGGCCTCCTCGAAGCGCCGCCGCTTGTCGCCGGCCGCCCATCGGTTGGCACCTTCTGCGATCAGCTTGGGCACCGCCCCACTGGACCGTCGGAGCTGCCGAGCATCGTCCATCGTCACCGAAGCCCCTGGGAAGGGTGGTGAGAAGCTGGAGCGTGAGCCGGCGTGCCTCGCGCGAGAGGTGCCAGGCGTCGAGTTTCTGGTGTGGGAATTGGAATGTCTGCGTGGTTGCCATGTGGCCCTCCGGGGTTCGTCCGCCCGACGGACGGTTCACTTCACCGCAGGCCGTCCGTCGGGCGGGCGTGCCCAGGAGGCTTGGCGAACAGCGGGGCGATGCAGGCCGGCACGAGTCACGCAGGCGTGGACGAGGACGAGGACGTCGACGAGGACGTGGGGAGCCGAAACACCGGAGTCTGCCGGGTGTCCCCAGCGTGATCCATAGATGCCGGTTGTCCGAGGCCGATGTCCCCAGGTAACGGCAGTTCTCCACAAGGCGGCCACGGACGTACGCCGGGAATCGTCAGGGCGGGGAGCGAGACCCCTTCTCCCGAGCGGTGCTAGGGGTCTTGCTTCTCCCCATCCACCCGCACCTCATCCCTCCTGAACCCCACGAAGATCCGCGGCGTAGCGCCGGCCACCGCCTCGTACAGCCAACCGAGATGATTCCCGCACCGTCCACACAGGACATGCCGCCAGGCGTATC
>JAFDJI010000257.1 GCA_019307545.1 Deltaproteobacteria bacterium
CAGGGGTCCCCACGTCGCGCGGAGCGCGACGAAGGGGGAACGCCGTAGGCGGCGAGGAGGGTGGAGCGCATCCGCCGAGCAGCCCGGCGTCACCATCGCCCTAGTGATGTGGGCCGCGGTCCGGCAGCACCCGCTCTCGGAGCGCCTCGTATCGGTCGTCTCCGACGAGGGCCAGGAGGTCGGCGCCGGCATCGTCTCGCAGCGCCCGCATCTCCGCCCGGACGTCGAACATGGAGAGGTCTCCGGAACGCATGTCGTCGTGGGCGGCGTCTCTCGCCACCCGGTAGTCCTCGAGGACGGCGATCACTCCGGCGGTGGTCCGGGCGTCGAGGTCGTGCTCATCGGCGAAGGACGCGACCTCCTCCCGCATGGAGTCCGACCATCGACGGCCGTACTCCTCGCGGCGCTCCTGCCACTGGCGCTCCTGGGTCTCCACGACCAGCGCCTCCAACTCCTCCCGCATCTTGGGATCGTCGAGACCGAGCACCTGCGCCTGCCGGGTCCCCACCAACTCCTCCACCAGCGCATCGCGGTCGGCACCCGCGTCCTCGGGCGGGTCGACTGCCATCGCGGTGCGCCGCCCAGCCACGCCGAGACCCTGGCCCCGGTACGTCACCTCGTGAGGCTCCATCGACGCGGGAGGGGTCTGCACCAGCGCGCCCTCCGCTTCGAGTTGGCCGACCCGGGTCTCGAGACGGGTGAGGGTCCAGGCATTCCAAGCGAGTGCCGCCACGACGACGGTACCCAGTGCGCTCAGGGCGATACGGCTGTCCATGTCCGCCCTGTAACGCCTCAGGGAAGCCCGGGGAAGAGGTTAGGATCCCCGTCGACATCGACGGGAGCCCGCACAAGGGGGAGCACGTGAGAGCCTGGGCGTTCGCGGAGTTCGGAGTAGAGCACCTCGTGTTGACCGAGCGGTCGGAGCCCCGGCCCGGCCCGGGGCAGCTCTTGGTGCGCCTGTCGGCGGCCTCCCTCAACTACCGGGACCTGCTGATGGTGCGGGGGGCGTACAACCCGCGCCAACGCCTTCCCCTGGTTCCGTGCTCGGACGGGGTCGGGGAGGTAGCGGCGGTCGGGGAGGGGGTGTCTCGGTTCTCCGTGGGCGATCGGGTGTGTCCCCTGTTCTCCCAGACCTGGGTGACGGGGCCGCCCGACGACGATGCTGGGCGTGGCACCCTGGGTGGTCCGCTGGACGGGACGTTGCAGGAGGTGATGCTCGTGGACGAACGTGCCGCGGTGGCTGCGCCGGAACACCTGTCCGACGCAGAAGCGGCCTGCCTGCCGTGCGCCGCGGTGACCGCGTGGCGCGCCCTGGTCACCGAGGGAGGGATCCGTCCGGGGGACACGGTGCTCACGCTCGGTACGGGTGGCGTCTCGCTGTTCGCGCTGCAACTGGGGACCGCCCTGGGGGCCGGGGTGGTGGTGACCTCCAGCAGTGACGAGAAGCTGGCGCGCGCCCTGGCGATGGGCGCGGCGCACGGGGTCAACTACCGGACGGACCCCAAGTGGGGAAAGGCGGTGCGCGCGTGGTCGGGCCGCGGGGTGGACCTGGTGGTGGAGCTTGGCGGTGCGGCGACCCTCGGCCAGTCGCTCGGTGCCGTCCGCACCGGCGGCTGCATCGCGCTCATCGGCAACCTCGGTGGCAACGTGGCCGAGATCGCGCTCCCCCGGATCCTGATGCGAGCCATCCGCATTCAGGGGCTGTTCGTGGGCAACCGCGACGATTTCGAGTCCCTGACCCGGTTCCTGAGCGTCAACCCCGACCTTCGCCCCACCGTGGACCGGGTGTTCCCCTTCGAGGAGGCGCCAGAGGCCTTCGCGCACCTGGCGTCGGGGACGCACTTCGGCAAAGTGGCCGTGAGCATCCGATGAACGTGCCGTATTCGCGCCCCCTCCTGCTCGCGGCGTTTTCCGTCCTATTCGCGCTGCCCTCCTGCAAGGGGCGGGACGACACCGCGGAGACCGGCGACACGGGCTCCGAGGTACCGCCGTTGTACTTCGTCTATGGGGTCCACCTGCACGTCAGCGATCCCTTCCTCCCCTACACCGACCCGTCGATGGGCCGACTCGACGGCGCGGTGGCAGCCAACATGCTCGACGTGGTCCAGGAGATCCGGAACTCGGCGGATGCCGTCGGCCTGAAGGTCACCTGGGAGGTGACGCAGTCATCGGCGAAGGGCCTGTGCGAGCTTGGGGGGGCGGGTCACGTCCTCGGCGCTTTGGTCGCAGACGGACACGAGGTCGGGGTCCATGGCCATCGCCTCGACCACGTCGCCCCCACCTTCGCCGAGCTCCAGGTCTCGTGCGGCATCACCGCGAACACCAACTCCGGGTACGTGGCCATGCTCGGCTCGATGGCCGCTCCGACCGACGTTGCCCTCGACCTGCTGCTCAAGGACCAACTCGCACTCGGCATGACCGTCGGCACCGCCAACTTCTCGCCCCACGAGGGCAACCCGCTCCAGAACGTGTGCGGCGACGACATCGGCCTCGACGACCCGCCCTGGGAGCAGACCCACAACCTGCTCTTCCCCTACAAGCCCGACCACCTGAGCGGCGACCTCTGTGCCCACTCCGACGACGCCCTGGTGGTGATCGTCGACCACACCAATCCGGATTGGATGCTCGTCGACGGCGGCGCGCCTCCGGACGTGCTCGGTCCCACCGAGTTCGGGGTGCTCCAGGAGTGGTTCGACGCCGCGATCGCCTACCAGGAATCCGCGCGTCCCGAGCGGCTCGCCGCGTGGGGCTTCGTCACCCACATCACCGAGTACGCGGTCGGGGGCGACGGCGAGCATGGCACCGATCCCGCGGGCATCGCCGCGCTCGACGCCTTCCTGGCCCATGTCGACGAGCAGGCGCAGCAGGGGCGGGTGGCGTACGCCACCGCGAGCGAGATCGCCGCCCTCGCCTGGCCGGAGTGAGCCGTCGCCCCGACGCGACCGTCGGAGCCTTGCCCACCCGAGCTTCCGCGGTCATGCGGAGGTGCGGAACAGGGCTCGTAGTGGCACCCGGGTCTCGGAGTCGCCGTACCTCGCCTGGGCCGCAGCGAGTCTCCGCTCCACCGGGCCGAGGGTCCACATCGCCTCCGCCGGGAGCGTCGCGAGGGAGGGACCGTCGGCGTTGAGGGGGCAGATGTCGCGCCGCTCCACCACCTCGTCGCCATCCTCCTCGGCCCAACGGAGGGGCAGCCCCTGGGTGCGGCACACGTAGGGACGATGCGGGTAGATGCGGCAGGCGCCGGCGTCGTCGAGGAAGGCGCAACCGCCGGGCGCAGCGGCAAGCCCCTCCTCCAGCAGCACGGCGTGGTGCCGCCGGATGACCTCGGCCTCCACCGCGAACACGGTCAGGCCGTCGGTGCAGCAGTCGCTGCATCCCCTGCGGCACTGGAGTCGCTCACGGTGCTGGTTCTCCAGAGGCGCCACCAGTTCGTCGACCGTGGCGTGCAGCTTCTCGACGTATTCGATGGGATCGATGGGCACGGGTCCGACTCCTAGAACGGCGGGCGTGGGAAGTCCACCAGCCACCAGGCGAACACGAAGTGGGCGAAGGCACCCGCGAGGACGAACAGGTGCCAGATCTCGTGATGCCCCATCCGCTTCGGCCAGGGGTCCGGCCACTCCATGGCGTAGACGACCGCACCAATCGAGTAGAAGAGGCCGCCGGCGACCAGCCATCCCAGCGGCCAGGCGGGCAGTTGGGGGAGGATCTTGTAGCCGGGCACCACCACGATCCACCCGAGAGCCAGGTAGAGCCCCAGCGAGAGCCAGTTGGGGCAGCTCACCCATGCCATCTTGAAGGCGGTTCCGGCGAGGGCCAGGCCACCCACGACGGAGAGCATGGTGATGCGCCAGGCGCCGTCGAGCAGGTGGAGGATGGGCGGGATGTAGGTGCCGCCGATCAGCAGGAAGATGGCGCCGTGGTCCAATCGCTGGAGCCACTTGTTGCCGCGTTCGCCGAGGTCCAGGAAGTGGTACGCAGTGGACGCCAAGAACAGGCTGGTCAGGGAGCCGCCGTAGATGGCCATTCCCGTGACCTTTGGCCCGTCGTGGGCGGTGGCGACCACCAGGAACACGAGCGCCCCGACGGCACCGAGGAAGCCCAGAAAGTGCGTCAGGGCGGAGACGGGGTCCTTGAACAGCATTGTGGTGGGTTCAGTCCAGCACGTGCTCGTCGAGCACAAAGGCGGTGAAGGTACCGCGCAGGACTTCGCGGTCTCCCACCGTGGCGCTCACCTCCACGATGTGCTTGCGGCCCTTGGCCTCGGTGCGGACCGCCTCCGCGGTGACCACCTCGCCCACCCGCACCGGGGCGGTGAACCGGGTGTCTGCGGCGCCGAGCACCACGTTCGGGTGGTTCACGGCGAGCATGACGGCGTAGTCGGCGAGGCCGAACAGGAACCCGCCGTGCACCAGGCCGCGGTCGTCGGCGGCCATCTGTTGCAGCGCGGTGAGGCGGACCGTCGCGGCGCCTTCGGAGAGGCGGATCGGCTGGCCGCACAGGGATGCGTCGATGGCCAGGTGGGTATTCGGATGCATCGGTTCTCCGGGGCTTCGGGTATCACAGCCGGACTTCGTGCGGCGCCTGGAATGCAACCCCAAGGTGGTTGACGCATCTACTCATCTTCGGGTGGAGGTGCTCGGTGCGGAAAACCAGCCTTTACTACCGAACACAAGGTGGTGCCGAGCGGTGCACCCGCCCCTGCTGTCGGGGACGGGACGACGCGAGCTTGGAGGCCGGGGACTCCCTCGCGCTCGATGACGTCATCCGAGCCCACCTGGTGTGGGTGCTCGACCTGACCAACGGCAAGATCAGCGGGCCAGAGGGCGCGGCAGAGTTGCTGCGCGTCAACGCCAGCACCTTGCGGTCGAAGCTCGCCCGGCTCGGGGTCCCCTACAGAAGGCGGCCGCGGGCCACGGACCCCATGGAATAGGCGTAGAAGGACGCCTCGCCCATTCGTGAAGTTCCGATCAAAGGCAGGCGATCCACGATAATTCCGTGTAGAACGGCGCTCCCTCGCTCGCGTGGAGAGACCCGTGCGCCGAACCCTCACCAGCCTGTTCGTCGTGTTGCTGGCGGGCTGCGGCCAACTGCACCCGCTCACCGACCTCGATGCGGATACCGGAGTCCCGGAAGCCGACACTGGAGACACCGCCACGCCAGTCGACGACACTGGAGACACCGGGCTGGGTGACACCGACACCGGGCTGGACACGGGGGACACTGGCGTCGCCCCGTCCGCTCCAGAGATGCTCTCCTTCGAGGTGACCGACGGCGGGAACGGGGTCGCCGACGTCGCATTCTCGGCCACCGATCCCGACGACGATCTCGCCTTCCTTCGGCTCACCGTGGGCGGGCTGGACCACGATCTGCCCATCCCCGCGGCCATCGACAGCTGGGACCCGAGCGGCACGTCACACGTGTACTGGGAGATGGGCGATGCATCGAGCTGCAACCCCAGCTCGGAGACCTTCTCCGGTCGCGTCTTCGACCAGGCTGGACGGCCCAGCGATGCGCTCTCGGACTCGGTCACCGTCGCCGGTGGTGGCGCGCACAGCGCCCAGGAAGCGGAGCCGAACCAGTGGCAGTCCGAGGCCACGTGGCTCGGTGCGCTCACCCGACCGGTCACCCTGAACGGCGCGGCCAACACGGACAATGACCACGACTACGTGCGTTTCACCGCTTGCGACGGCGGCACCTGGACCTTCACCCTCACCTGGAGCAACCAGGCGGACGACCTGGACCTGCACCTGTACGACGCGAGCGGCACCCGCATCGCCTACGCCTTCACCTTCGACTACCCCGAGACCGTCTCCTTCGGCCTGACCGCAGGGGCGACCTACTACCTGCGGGTGTTAGCTTGGGATCCGGGCAGCACCTGGACCGTTCAGGCTCCGTAGGAGCGGCGTGGCCGTGCGGGTG
>JAFDJI010000258.1 GCA_019307545.1 Deltaproteobacteria bacterium
ACATGCTCGAGCCCGGACAGCTGATCGACCGCTACACCGTCGACCGACTTCTCGGTCAGGGCGGGATGGCGGTCGTCTACCGGGTCACGCACAACCAACTCGGCAGCTTCCACGCTCTCAAGGTGCTGACGTTGACCAGCGCCGGCATCCGGGAGCGCCTCCTCCAGGAGGGCCGGGTGCAGGCCTCCCTGCGGCACCCGAACATCGTCACCGTCACCGACGTCATCGAGGTGGGGGGCAGCCCCGGCCTGGTCATGGAGTACATCGAGGGCCCGGGGCTGGACGAGTGGCTGTCCAGTCACCAACCGACCATGCAGGAGTCCGAAAGCCTGTTCCGCAGCGTCGTCGCCGGAGTGGCCGCGGCCCACGACAAGGGGCTGGTGCACCGCGACCTGAAGCCGGGGAACATCATGCTGGCCTCGGGCAGCGCGGAGGGTTTCATCCCCAAGGTGGCGGACTTCGGGCTGGCCAAGGCGCTCGAGGATGCTGACCCGGCGATGCAGAAGACCCGCTCGGGGGTGACCATGGGCACCCCCGCCTACATGGCGCCCGAGCAGATCCGCGACGCCAAGAACGTAGACGCGCGCGCGGACGTGTTCTCCCTCGGATGCATCCTCTATGAGCTGATCTGCGGTCGTGCTCCGTTCACCGGTCCCGACATCCTCTCCATCTTCAATGCAGTGGCCTCTGGGTCGTACCCGCCACCCATCAGCCTCATCCCCGACCTTCCGGCCCGGGTCCAGAATGCCATCCAGGGCTGCTTGGCCGTGGACCGGGAGCGCCGCATCCCTGACTGCCACGTCCTGCTGGCGGTGCTCGACGGTCAGCCCTTCGGCTTCGGGGAGCATGCCGAAGGCGCGACCCTCGCACCCGCGCACGAGACCTGGGCGGGGACCTTGGTGGACAGTGCGCTGGGGGCTTCAGCCCCCGCTGTCGAGCCTTCCGCGCCCCAGGCCTCGCCGTCCACCCCCCGCGCCGATCCTCCCGAGACGACCTCGGAGCCACCGCTCGACGGGTCCATCTCCCCCCCGTCAGTGCCCGAGGGCACATTGTCGGTGCCGCCCCGTCGTCGTCACCTGTGGGTGGTGCCGGTGCTGGCGGTCCCGGCGGTACTCCTGGCGCTCGCGCTGCTGGTGGTGATGGCGGGCAGCTACCTGATTGCAGCTGGCTGGGACCGCCACGCACGTCAGGTCCTCCTGACCCGTACCGGGGGGGAGGTGGCGTACCTGGATGCGCACGTGCGCCCGCGCCGCGTTCGCCTCGAGCAGGTGTCGATTCGAGGTGCGGACGGGGAGTTCGTGGCGGAGGTGGAGACCCTCGAACTGCGCGGACGGTGGGAGGTTCGCCGCTTGCGCCCGCGCTTCCGCACCCGGGAGGTGGTCGTCGACGGGCTCCGGATCTCTGCCCGACGCACCCCGAAGGGTTGGGTGGTTCCGGAGCGCACCTGGGCGCTCCTGCAAGGTCGATCGGGGGGGACCGCCGGCGTGTGGTCGGTGCCCACGGTGGTCAGCGGTCCGGTGGAGGTGAGCCTGCGTGCCCCCTCCGGGGTGCTCGCCGCGCACCTGGAGCATGTCCGGGTCCATGAGCTTGTCCTCGACACCGCGGACGAGCGTCTGTGGTCGGCGGCTGGCATCGATCTGGTCGGGCTGGAGGTGATGGCTGGGGAACCGGTCGTGGCCGCACGAGAGGTGCGGCTCGGTGACGATGGGCTGCTCGTGGTCGAGGACCTGGACGTGTGGATCCGGCTGCGCCCGGACGGGCTGCTCGACGTCCCACCAGTGCTGGCGGAGGCCGTCCCGGATTGGGCGGGGGGCGTAAACCGCACGGCGGGAGAGCTGCCCTGGTTGGGGGTGCGGTGGCAGATCCTGCCGAGGATCCTCGATCGACTCGAGGTTCGGTCGGGGATCGTGCACCTGCTCGACCGCAGCCACGCCGTCAAGAGCACCCAATGGGACATCGAGGTGGATCGGATCGCGCTGGGGCCGGTCGCCGACGGGTGGCTTCCCCTCGATGCGGACGGACGGATGGGACCGACCCGGGTGGGGTTTGCCGGCGAGGCCCGTCGCGACGGGCTGGTCCGTGGACGGGCAAGTCTACGCCACCTGCCGCTGGAGCGGTTCTGGCCCTACATGGAGCACTCGCTCCGACACTATGGGGTGGAGCCGGTGGACGGGATCCTGTCCTCGGACGTCGAGTTGACCCTCAAGGCGGACTCGCTCGCGGCCAAGATGCACGCTGAGGCCGAACGGGTGGCCTTTGCCAAGGTGCCCCGTCCACCAGGCGTGCCCCGACCCCCGGCCTCCGCCCGGCGCCTGGCCGTGCCCCGCGCGAAGGTGGTCGCGGAAGCCTCGCAGATGGGGAGCCTCGCCGACCCGGCGTTCCACCCGGTGGACGAAATCCTCTTCGCGGTGACCCAGGCGTTGATGGCGCCCGCTGGGGGCGCGATCGTGCCCGGTCGACCCCGGACCACACGCCCCCGGCCCACCGGTGCACAGCCGCAGCCAGCTGTGGTGAAGGCGGATTCCGGGACCACGGCGCGACCCCCGGCGGAGTCCGATGCCCCGCCAGAGGAGCACGAAGAGGACCAGGCAGCCTCCGAGGAGGAGGAGACCGCCCCACCCGAGCAGGAGACCGGACCTGCGCAGGAGATCGATCGGTTCGGGCGTGAGGTACGCGAGGCGCTGGAGGCCCTGAAGCTGCCCCCCAGACGGCCGAAGAAGCGGGGCAACTGAGCGCGCCAACCTCCTCCGCGCGTGGGATGCATTGTAGGATGGCCCGCCTGCCCCCTCGCGAGGTCGTTCATGCCGAAGAGCACCGCGCGCTATCGGTTCGAGTTCCGGGTCCACGATTGGGCCGTTTCGACCTCCCGTGCCCTGTGCGGCCGGAGGACCGGCGTCTTCATCGGGATGCGCGACGACGCCTCGCTGCGGCGCATCTACTTTCCCCGTCCGGGACGCGCCTTCTCTGGGGATCGCAAGAACGCCATGGCGGAAGCCCATCCGGTGTGGTTGCTCTATGCACCCTATGAGGAGCCTGGCAGCGCCTACCTCGAGTGGTTCAATCTCGACCGCTCGATCGTGGAACGGTGGCTCGAGGGCAAGCTGGGACCCGAGGACTTCTTGGACGTACGGAACACGGAATCGCGCGAGGATTGGCCTCCTACCTGGCGTGTGATCGTCGGCTGATGGTTCGGACGCCGTCCGTGGCGGCTGCTGGAGGCCGCCGAAAGCGTTACACATCCCGGTGTATCGACCTGGACATGCCCCGGTGGAGGCACCGTGATCGGTGAGAAACCCATGGACGTGAGCGCGGCGCTCGGGCTACCTCCAGACCAACGGTTGGCTCTGCTGGTGCGCATCGGACGCGCGGTCACCGATGAAGAGAGCAACGGCATTCCAGATGCCGAGCATGCCCTGTTGGTCAAGGCGCTCGTGTCGCTCCTGGAGGAGGGCCACGGCGAGGCGCACACCCGCCTGGAGATCGGCGAGGTCCTCGGCCTCCTGGGCGACCCGCGTCTCAGTACGCCCGCCGATGCGGACTACTGGGCGCACGTCGATCTCCCTCCGCAAGTGGGGTCCGCGGTTCAGATCGGGCGCTTTCCGGTCACCAATGCCGAGTTCCAGCACTTCGTCGACGAGGGGGGCTACGACGATGCGTCCCTGTGGACCGACGCTGGGTGGGCGTGGTTGAAGGGTGTGGACGACCCCTGGCCCCTGCGGGCGGCCGCAGCCTCCTCCGGGCCCTTCGTGGTCCCCAACCAGCCGGTGGTGGGGGTGACCTGGTACGAGGCCTCCGCGTACGCGGCCAAGCACGCTTCCCGGCTGCCGCGCTTTGATGAGCGCCTGTGGGTGGTCCGCGGCGAAGAGCGTCGTCCCTACCCATGGGGCTCGCCCTTCGGCGCTGGCAACGCGAACACCCGGGAAGAGGTCCTCAGGCGGCCCTGCGCCGTCGGCCTGTTCGTCAACGATTGCACCCCCGAAGGGGTGCGCGATCTCGCGGGGAACGTCGCCGAGTGGAACCTGGACGGAGTAGGAGACCAGAGGTGGATCCATCCCGGAGCTTGGGACCAGCCCTCCATGGCGGCTTGGGCCAAGGCCCGGTTCCTCGAGACGCCCGAGTCTCGGTGGGCGGGTCTGGGCTTCCGGCTCGCGAGGGACTGACGCCCATCTCCTCGGAGTGCTGATGGGGAAGCAGAAGAAACCGGCAAGGACCCCGGAACAGGTGACACCTGACCAGGAGACGACCCGCCAGTCCGAGGCCGGGGTCTCGGTTCCGGAGCAGGACGAGCTCGGCAACCAGGCCCTGCAGGCCCAGATGAGCGGCGAGGGGTCCGACGAGGTCGTGGCGTTCGACGTGGTACGCGACGTGGCCTTCCCGATGGTGGAGCGTGCCATCCTGGCGCTGCAGCTCGGGCCTCCCGAGCATGTCCGCATGGACCGATTCCAAGAGATCCTCGCCCGTTCTCACCTGCCGGAAGATCGGAAACAGGTGCTCATGGACCGCCTTCAGGCCGGTCGTGCCGGGGCCGCGGGGGTGGGGGAGGCGGTCAGCCGCTGGTTCGATGGGGACTCCGAGGAGGTCCGAGACGCGCTCGGTGCGGCACTCGACGCCGTTTCGCATGGGCTCGAGGAAGGAACGGAGGTTGGTGGCGCCTGGCAGGTTGGAGAGGCGGCGGTCTCTTTGTCCGATGCCGCGAAAGAGGGCCCGGTCAACGCTCGTGCTGGCGCCTTGGTGAGCGACCTCGCCGATGGGGTGGCGTCGCCCGGCCCTGCCCGCGCCAAGGAGTCAGAGAGCTTCGGCGTCGCGCTCCGCGGGTTCTGCCGCGACGTCTACCTCGCCATCGTCTTCGACGAAGAGGAGGAAGAGGAGGAGTGGGGCTGGGGCCTGGCCGTCGAGGAGGGCTGAACCCCCTGCCCCGCCATCCCCGTCACGTAGTACCCTGGGCAAGACGGCATCTACGCCGAGGTGGGCCCGCCCTTGCCCCTGTCCCCTCCCGATCGCTCCGCTCTACTGGCGCTCATGCCCCTTCTCGGACCCGACCGGGATCCGGAAGGCGTGCTGGCCCTGGTACGGGACCGCTGGTTGGCATGCATAGACGAGGTGCAGGCGGATCCGGGGTTTGACAAGGTGCGCGCCGCTCTGATCCGCATCCTCCGTACCGAGCTGGCGGCGGATCCGGAGGTGCGTGACGCGCTGCGGGGCGCGGCGCGCGTGGTCCGGTCCTTTCCCGAGGCCGTGATGGACGGGGATGCCACCCTGCTCCTGGCCCGCCACCCCGCGTGGGTCGGGTTGTGCGCCCTGGAGCTCGCCAAGTGGGATCGCTCGCTCGCACCGAACCCGTTGGAGTGGGCGATCACCCTGGCCCGTGTCGGGTTCTCGGTGCTCATCGGCAAGGCGGACGCGGGGCGGGGCGAGGTCCTTTGGGCGCTGGCCGAAGAGGCGGAATCCGTGGGTTGGTACCAGACCGGCCGCCAGCTGCTGGAAGTGGCTTCCGCCGCCCCCTTCGCGGACCCGGACCACGCAGTGCAGGTACGTCTCCTCCTCGCGTTGCGAAGGTTGGAGGATGGGGAGCCAGAGGCGGCGGATCTCCTGGAGGAGGTGGCCCGCTCTTCCACGGCGGACGCCCGCATCGTCACCCATGCCCGCCATGTGCTCGCGGGGATGCGCATCCGAGCCGGCGACGCTGGCGGCGCCCGGTACTGGTTCGAACAGGCGCTGGCCAGCGTCGACCCCGATGAGGAGCCGACGATTGCCGAACGACTGAGGTCGGAGATCGCCACGTTGGACGACGACGGACTTCCGGCGCCGGACCGGGAGGAGCGCCGGCTCTTCTAGCCTGCACTGTGCGCGAAGCGCCAGGCAGGCAATGTGAGGAGGGGCGTCAGCCTTCGCGCTTGCGCAACCATCGGGCGATGGGAG
>JAFDJI010000259.1 GCA_019307545.1 Deltaproteobacteria bacterium
GATCAACCGCGCTGACAGGAGCATCTCCGGCGAAAGAAGATCCGGCCTGGAAGGCCGCCCTGGTCGAAGTGAAGGCCTTGGCCCCGGAGGAGCCGATCGTCTCTCCCGAGGACCTGGGCGAGGCGCAAGAGGAGGTCGAGGGCACCACCGGGCCGGAATAGGCACGGTTTCTCGGCCGAGCAATGCACTGTCCGCTCTCAATGGATACACAGGTAGACAATGGCGTAGGAGCAGGACAGTGAAGCAGCCAAAATCGGTCCCTCGTGTCGTGATGGCCATGAACCGAGCGCTGGAGGGTCTCGAGCGCCGCGGATGGATCCGCCGCTACCAAGGCGCCGACCCCGACGTGACCGCGATCGCCCCAGAGCTGAGCCGGCTCTCGGAGCACCACGCGGAGATCCGCGCCGAGGTGGAGACCTTGCTCGAGCATCGGGAGAAGTTGACCCGGATCCAGGACCTCGGTGGGGACTACACCGATGGGGGCATCCACACGGTCAGTTGGCGGGCATTCCTCATCAAGGCCGGCTGGCTGGTGGAGGAGAACTGTCGCCTGGTACCGAGGACCGCAGAGCTTCTCCGAGACATTCCCGGGGTCTACACCGCCTTCTTCTCCATCCTCGAGCCCGGCCAGTACATCACCCCCCACTTCGGCTACTACAAGGGTTTCCTGCGCTACCATCTCGGAGTGGTCGTGCCCGAAGGTGGCTACACCGAACGCTGCTGGCTCCGCGTCAACCCGGACTTGGAGGTGGCGCGTGCCCGGGACACGAGCGCCATCGAGGGAGGGTCCAGGTACCACTGGCGCGAGGGCGAGGCCTTCCTGTTCGACGACGTCCTGCTCCACGACGCCTCGAACGAGAGCGACGAGGTGCGGGTCATCCTCTGGCTGGACGTCCGCCGACCGCTCCCGATGCCGCTGGACCTACTCAACCGGGCGGGGCTCTGGGTGGCCGCACGGACCCGGATGGCGGAGAAGGTGCGGCAAAACGGGGTGGTTTCCCTCTAACCCCGCTTCGGCGGACGGAAGTACAGGTAGACGAGCGCCAAGGAGAGGAGGAGCACCAGGGCCGCGAGCACCCAGGTGAGGGTGGACTTGGCGGATGGTGCCAGCGCCGCGGCCGGTGGCACAGCGGCCGGTGCAACCGAGGGCGGAGCGAGTGTCGGCGGGTGTACAGCCGGCTCGGTGGGCAAACGCGAATAGCGGACCTCTGCCGCGGAGCGAGGCCCGGGAGGTCGCCGAGCAGGTACCTGCGCCCATCGGGGTCGAAGGCCTCGCGGGTCGCGGCCGGCTCGATGATGACGTCCGAGACGCCTTGTGGTTGCAGGATCTCGAACTCGATGCGGCGGATCTCGCTCGGGGTGCCTGGCCACACGAAACGGTAGCTACGCTGCTCTCCGTCCATCGCGAGAGGCGCGTAGTACTCGACGCGGTTCTCGATCTGATCGGTCTTCACGATCACCATGGTCCAAGCGCCCTCTTTGGAGGCGAGGTGCTCGGCAAGGAGGAGCATTCCGTCGGCGCCGCGCTTGGCCACGGCATGGGGCGCACCGGCGGTAGTCGGCATTGGGACCGTCACGGTCGCAGGCATCTCCGACCCCGGATCGAGCCACGCCTCGACGAGCACGAGCATCTCGGGCTTGTCGTAATCGGGCCACAGCGACACCTTGACCAGGTCGATCACCGGGGCAGCCTGGCCGAACGCTGGAACCGCGATCGACCAAAAAGAAACGACGAAGCAGACGAGCACCCGGACCAGTGCGCGCATGGTTCCTCCCAGTGGGTTGGGGTACCTAGCCCGAACAGATGCGACATGCGCTCCCCTGGTCCAGCCGGTCTCGGGGTCGCCCGGTGAGGATTGGGCCGGAATGGGATACCCTGGATGCCCCGTCGAGGAGGGCTCATGGAAGACGAAGACCCTTCGGATGCCAAGACACAGCTCTACAGCGACCTGCACTGGCTCGCGCCCGTGGACTCGGTGGCGGACCTCGCGACCGATGGCGTCCTGGAGGGTACGCTGTGCTTCGTCGATGCCGAGCAGCGGGTCTACGAGTTCGTCGGTGGGGAGTGGATCACCAGCGGCGGCGAGAACGCCTGACACCCGGTTCTGACGGCGTCGGTGGATAGGGGAGGCACATGCGGGTCTTGGTCATCGGCGCAAACGGGAAGGTGGGACGGCAGGTCGTGGCGTTGCTCGGACCAACGCACCACGAGGTGCTCGCCATGGTCCGGGACCCGGCCCAGGCGTCGGCCCTGGAAGCCACGGGCGCGCGTGCGGTGGTGGCGGATCTCGAGGAAGACGTGACCGACGTGGTGTCCGAGACCGATGCTGTCGTGTTCACCGCTGGCTCTGGCGGCAGCACCGGCGGGGACAAGACCCTGCTCGTTGACCTCTGGGGCGCAATCAAGACGATCCGCGCCGCCGAAGCCGCCGGGGTGAAGCGCTACCTCATGGTGAGCGCCATCCACGCGGCCGATCCGGACCAGGGGCGACCGGCGATCCGTCACTACATGGTCGCCAAGGCCCTCGCCGACGAGAGGCTCGAGCAGAGCACCCTCGACTACGCCATCCTCCGTCCGGGTCGCCTCAACGACGGTCCCGGCACCGGCCTCATCCGCGCGGGGGAGGACATCGGCTACGGCGAGATCTCTCGTGCGGACGTCGCCCGCACCATCGTCGCCACCCTGGAGTGCGAAAACACGATCCGTCGGACGTTCTGCATCCTGGCTGGAGAGACCCCGATTGGGGAGGCGTTGGCCAGGTTGTAGCCCTGCACCTCGCTTTTCACACGGGTTTCAACTCGCCGGCATCCCCGATTCGCATCGCCCGGGTACACCGTTTCAGTGGAGGGCGTATGTGGCGCTGGCTGTTGCTCGTGGGATGCCTTTCGGGTGTGACCGGTTGTTACGACTTCACCGGTGACCTGGGCCGCATCGGCTTCGTCTCCAACCTGTCCGTCCGTGCGGACCAGAAGTGGGACCCCACCCATCCGATCGCGTCGGGGACCCGGGCGGAGTTCGTCGCCGTGGAGATCATCGGGAAGGACTCCGAGGAGGAGCCAGACGTCACGGGCCGGGTCCGGGGGCGCTCGCTCGAGGTCGAGGAGGACGGGCCCGAGGTGGCGGTGACCGGCGCCGGGCACGCCCGCGGCAAGGTCTCCTTCCGCGGGGACGCCACCGACCGGTTCTCCTTCGGATTCTCCCCTGCGTCCCGGGTAACGCTCGTGGATCCGGTACTGGCCGCGATGGAGGAAGAGGACGTCGACACGGGTGCCATCGCCGTCGTTCGGGGGGCGACCCTCACACTCTGGCCCGAGGTGACCGACGCGCGGGGTCGGGTCCTGGGATGGGATCCCGATGATCTCGAGCCCTCGGCGATGGGACCCATCTCGGCCTGGCGAGAGGGCGCGGAGGTCCACATCACCGCGGACGGTCGTGCCGGCGCCCGTGGCCTGGTGGATTTCCAGCTCCTCGGGGCCTCGTTCTCCGAGCTGGAGGTTCTGGTTGCGGACATGGACGCGATCCAGGAGTTGGAGATCCTCACCGAGGTGACCGAGTTTGACGAAGGCACACTGGTCATCGCGAGCGTGGTGGGCCGCCTCGAAGACGGGACGCGGCTACACGGAATCGCGCCGGATTGGTCCTGGACCGGTGGGGAGGAGGTCGATGACGCCCCCAAGCGCGGCGATGTCATCGTGCTCGGGTTCGAGCACGGCGCGGTATTCACCGAGGTGGAGGCCGATCTGAACGGCCTCATCGTGCACGAGCGGGTGCCCCTCTCCAACTGACCGGTGGGCTACTCCTCCACGACGGCATGCGGTTCAGCCTGGACCTCGGCCCCCCCAGCCTTTGCCCACAAGGTGAGGTAGAAGCCACCTCTCAGGCGCAGGGAGCGCAGTCGCTCGCTGGTTGCGGCGGCAGCCTCGGCCTCCCCCGCCTGCTCCTGGGCTTCGGCGAGCTGCCAGGCACACAGGGCAGCCCGTGGATCGCACTTCGAGAGGGTTTCGACGGCGGCGGCGTTCTCTCCCTTCGCCATGGCCAGCACTCCCTTCGCCACGTGGACCGCGGTCACCATCGCCGGTGCCTTCTCGGACTCCGCCTCCAAGAACGCGATCCGGGCCTCGGCCGCTTCGAGCCGACCGAGCTTCGCCTCGGCGAGTTGAGCACTTTGTTCCACGTTCCGGCGCAGGGCGAGCAACGCAGCCCCCTCGAGGCCAGTGCTCTTTCCTCGCTCCAGCGCCTCCTCCGTCTGGGCGAGCGCCTCCTCGTACTCGCCGGCCACGATGTGCGCGAAGGCCCGCTGGGTGGAGCTGAACACGTAGTGCTGATCCAGCCCGGCCTCACGCGCGTCGACGTCATGCTGGTCGAGGACCTCGGTCGCCTTGGCCCCATCCCCCTCAGCGACGAGGCTCCACCACAGTTGGTCGGCCACCGCCAGCTTGTCCTGGGGTCGGGGGGCCGCCGCGCTCGCTTTTTCCAGGGCCTGGCGCCCGCCGTCCCAATCACCGCGCAGGAAGCGGCTCTGGGCCACCCCCACCCAGGCCTGCCAGAAACCAGCATCGACCTGGGTCGCGGCGACGAAAGCCTCCTCCGCCTCCTCCAGGCGACCGGCCATCATGCGCACCTCACCGAGGGAGTCCCGGGGATTCGGCTCGTCGGGCTCGACCTCCACGTACTTCTCGAGGGCGGCGATGGCTGGGTCCCAGTCCTCCATGGAGGCGTGGGTGTAGCCGAGCAGGTTCCACCCGTTCCCGGCCTTCGGGTTGAGCTCGGTCGCGCGTTTCAGGGGGACCAGGGCGGCCTCCCAGTTCTGGTCCACGAACTCCATGGTGCCCAGCGCAATCTGGGGTCGCCAGTCGTCGGGCGCAAGCTCGGCGACCTTCCGGAGGAGACCGCGCCACTTCTCCTCCTCGCCGGCTCGCTGAGCCCACAACGCCTCGATCCACAGCCGTTCGGTCTCGGGCAGCTCGCTGGCAGAGATGGCTGCCTGGCGGAGCATCTCGAGCCCCTCGTTCCCGGGGGTGACCTGGCCCAAGGCGGCGCGTGCCTGGGGAAACCCGGGATCAAGCTCGAGTGCTTTCTCGAACTGCTTGGCCGCCTCGGCCGGCCGGATGTTCTCGTTCAGGAAACGGCCGTGCTCGAAGGCCGCCACGGCCGTGGGCGCCTGCGAGGTGACGGGGACCACCCGCATCTGTGGCGCGGCTTCGGTGGTCTCGGCCCCCTGCTCGCCCACCGGCTGTGCACCGCACGCACCGACGAACAGTCCGAGGACCAGGATCGGGATCGACTTCATCGTGTACCCCCTATTCGCCAGGAATTCCCCTGGCCCCTCCTCAATGAACCTCGGGACGCTACCATGGACACCTCTCCGAGAGGGGTCACGTCTTGTCCCGTCCGCGGCCAGCGGCATGGGATAGTTGCGATCCCATGCGCTTCGCTCGACGATTCTTGCTGGTGGCACTCGCCGCACTCGCGATCCTCCTCGCGGTGCGGTGGTGGTCCCGCCGCCGCATGCCCCGCATCGGGCATTGGCAGAAGATCCTGGCCCAATCGCGAGGTGAGCTGGAAGCAGCGCTGCTCGCGGCGCGCGTGGACGCCCGGTACGGCAAGCTGGAGGCGGAACGTCCGCGATTCTCCCGCTTTGTCCTCGACGTGCACCTGACCCAACTCCTGCTTCCAACGCTCGCGCTGTACCAGGTCCTCCGTGAGGACGGCGGAACGGAAGAGGAGGCGCTGCAGGAGACGGAGCGCGTGTTCCTCACCGACCTCGGCCGAACCGGGTGGGTCATCGGCGCGATCGCCCGCGTGCCTGGCTTCTTCGGTGCGTTCCGCAGGACCGCGCGCTTCCTGCTACCCCTCGCGTTCCCCTACGAGGGGTGGGACACCGAGTGGGTCGAGACCAGCGATGGGTGTGTGGCCTACGACATCGTCGCCTGCCCCTACCTGGAGGTGTTGAAGGCCAATGGCGCCCCCGAGTTGACCCCGGTGTTCTGCAAGTGGGACGACATCGCCTTCGGGGGCATGCCCGGGATCAGCTGGGAACGTACGGGCACCCTGGGCCGGGGCGATGCCCGGTGCGACTTCCGCTGGCGACGGGTGCAACCCGGCGACGACGGTGCTTGAGCACCACGAGGAGTGACCAGCAAGGTCGCTACTGGCACGCCTCCACTGGCATGCCCAACGCGCTTGTGGGGTTGTCGGATCGAACTTCCCAGTGGAGTATGGGAACACCGAGGAGGAGACGATGAGATGGTGCGCCGGACTGGCGTTGGCTGTGCTGCTTCCCGGGGTCGCGATGGCGGGCCAGGACGTCGTCCTCACGGGAGCAGCCAGTGATTGGATGGCACACACCAGGGGTGCGGGCCTCGAGGTCGGCCTCGCGCCATCACTATGTCAGGCCGCCGCGGACACCCTGACGACCTGCGAGTAGTCTTGATCCAGAAGCTCGGCTCCCTGCTGGCCACCCTGTTCACTGCGTGCCTGGTCGGGCTGGCGGTGGGGGTGCTGGTCCAAGGCTGGAGCTACTACCTGCTGGAACCCACGCTTCGCTCCGAGCACGCGCTTCACGCCATGCTTCGGCCCGGGGGTTCGGTGGGGGTCGGCCTGGGGGTCCTCGGCACCGTGCTGATGGTGGCGATGCTCTCCTACAGCGTGCGCAAGGCCTTCGCCCGGGTACGCCTGCTCGGCACCCTGCCGGCCTGGCTCCGGTTCCACATGATCTGCGGCGTGATGGGGCCCGTGCTCATCGTGATCCATGGGGGCCTCTTCCTACCCAGCGGCCTGGTCGCGGTCGGCTTCTGGTGCATGATCCTGGTGGCCCTCTCCGGCCTCTTCGGGCGGTACGTGTACGGGTTCTTTCCAAGCACCGCGGCCGGACGCGTCGACGACCTGGATGCCGCACGCGCCTCCCTCGCCGATCTCCGCGCCCGCTTGGTCCAGGAGACCCACGACGTCCACGGGGAGCAGATCGGAGAGGCGATCCGGC
>JAFDJI010000019.1 GCA_019307545.1 Deltaproteobacteria bacterium
AGATAGGGCGCCTTGAGGAACGTCTGCACATCCGCAGGCTTGGAAATGGTCTCGTCCATGTAGGAGCGCACAACGGCCAGCATGGCGCCTCCCCCAAGACCTGCGAGGAGCGCCAAGATCAGGTTGAGTGCCACCCTGGGCTTCACCGGGCGTACCGGGGTCTCGGCGGTGTCGACGACACGCGCGTTGTTGAGCTGCGTACGAGACGAGAGGTCGAGTTCGTCGCTGCGCCCGCTGAGCGTCTTGTAGAAATCGGTGGTCCGCTCGAGGTCGAGCTTCAAGGAGGTGAACTCCGCCTTGACGCGCTCGATCTTGAGAAGCTGATCCTTGGTGTGGGCGATCTCCTCCAGGAGCTGTGCTTCCTGGGCCTCCAGCAAGGTCAGGCGCGCGCCGTCCGTGGCCATCGCCTCCCGGATGCGCAGCTCGAGGTCTCCCTCGATGCGCTCCACACGCGCTTGCGCGCGCTCCATGTCCGGATGCCTCGGCCCGTAGCGGGCGGCCAGGGTGGCCAACTCGGCGGTGGCCTCGCCATGGGACTTGATCAGGGACTGGATCACCGGAGTGTCGAGGACCCCGGCGAGGGCCTCGTACTCACCGTCGCCCAGGAGTGCCTCATAGCTGAGGTACCGGGTCGCGAGCATCACCCGCTCGGTGCTGACTTCACCGTACCGTTGGTCGAGGGCGGATTTCCTGGCGGATACGGCCGTCGCACCCTCGTCCGCGTCGACCAGGTCGTGCTCCTCCTGGAAGTCCAGCAGACGTTGATGGGCTACCTGAATGCGGGTCTCGTACTCGGAGGTCTTCTGTTGCAGCCAGGAGCGCGCCTCGGTCGCGGCGTCCTGCCGCGCCTGGAGGTTCTGGGTCACGTAGACCTTCGCGACGAGGTTCGCGAGGATGGCCGCCTTCTGCGGGTTGGTGTGCATCACCGAGATCTCGATGATTTGGCTCCGCTCGCGCGGGGACGCGGTGATCATGTTGGACATGCGCCCCGCGTCTTCCTCCGGCGAAAGGTCGTCGAACCCGCGTTTTCGGTACTCCTGGAGCACCTGTCGGGCAAAGGACCGGGTCTTGATGAGCTCGAGCTGGGTGCGGTAGAAGCGCTCGATCTCCTGGAACCCCTGCGCATCGAAGTCCGCGACCCGCTGGACCTTCACCTCCTGCCCCACCTTGGGCACCAGGTGGACGAGTGCGGTGGCCCGGTACACCTTGGCGGTCATCAGGGTCGCGATGAGCCCCATCATCACCACGACCCCGGCAAACACGTACACGATGTGGGCATTCATACGAATGATGGCCCACAGGTCGCGAAGCCTTTCGGCGATCTCGGAGTCCTGCGCCTGCGTACTCACCGGAAGCTACTCTTCATGCGATGAACAGTACGGATAATAGTCAGGCGATGATCGCGCCGCAGCACAAAGGGACATCGGAGGATGTGCCTCCAGAGTTGGGATGGGCCCTGGTCGCTGTGGCAGGTCTCTCGCTGCTGCTGGCCGGGGCAGTTCGTCCGTGGCAGCTCGCCTTGGTTCATCTGCTGGTCGCTGGGGTGGCGTTCTACGCGACACGGCTCCCCGACCGGGTGCTCGAGCGGGGGAGGGACGCCGTCCGGCTCGGCGCGATCGGCTCCCTGCTCGCCGCGGTGATGGCCCTGGGGTTGGTCGTGGTCCCCCGGCAGGTGGCGTCCGTGTTGGCTCCCGGGCTCGTCACCGCCCGTCCGGAGGCCGATTGGCTGCCATTGACGCTTGCTCCCGAGCGGACGGTCGACGAGTTGGCGTTGTTGTTGCTCGCCGTGGCGTTCGCAGTGCTCGTCGGCCTGTGGCGTGCTGCGCACCCCTCCGCGGAGGAGGCGATCGAGCGCGGTCTTGTCCTGTTCGCTGGCGTGGTGGTCGTGCTGGCCTTCGTACATGCCTGGACGGGAGCTTCGTCGGTGCTCGGCCTGATACCCGTCCAGACGCCTCCCCACCCGTTCTTCGCCCCGCTGGTGAACCCAAACCACCTGGGAGTGCTGCTGGTCTTGGTCCTTCCGACCGTGATCGGTGCGGCGTGGGACCGCCGTAGCGGTTCTTTCCGCCGCTGGGAGCGGCTCCCCGTCACAACAGTGGCACTGGGTACGGTTGCCCTCACGCTCGCTCTGACATCGGTCGGCGCTTGGCTGGCGGCGATCGTCGCGTTGGGAACCTGGCTCCTCGCGTCGGCGCGAGGCGTGGGGCTGCGGCTGGGCGGGGTATTCGCTGCGTTCCTGATCCCGCTGTTCGTGGGCCTCGTCGGGGCGGTGGTGCCGGCGCACTGGTACCGATCCTCGGTGACTACTCGGCTCGAGATCTGGGGTGATCTGACTGGGATGGCGGCGGAGCACTGGGGGAGTGGGGTGGGTGGTGGGACCTTCGCCCTGGCCTTTCCGGCGTACCGCACCGCGGCCGACTACGAGAGCGTCCACCACGCCCACAGCGACCTCTTCGAATGGGGTGTGGAGACCGGTATGGTGGGGGGGCTGGTCGCTGTCCTCGCGGCGGTTGGAATGTGGCGGATGGCGCGCCATCATCCGCGCGGCCCCGTGCTGCGTCGGTTGGGGTTCGGATTGCTCGGAGTGGCCCTGCTCGCAAGCTACGAGTTCGCGCTGCAGATCCCCGCGGTGCTGCTGTGTGTAGCCGGCGCGGTGGCGCTCCTGGTGACCGGTCCGTCCGCCCGGGTGGTACCAGCGCGTCGGATGCGCCAGTTTGTCTGGATCCTCGCGCTCGGGCAACTGGCCCTCGTGGGTTGGCAGGTGCGTCGTGAGGTCGCCGATTCCGCGGCCAGGACCATCGCGACGACGCATGCACCAGGTCCGGTCCCCGATCGCGCCGCCCGCCGACTCGGCCTGACCGCGCCCTGGCGGGCCGAAGGCCCGACATACCGGGCGTATGAGGCGCTGTCTCAGGGGGACCGGGAGGGGGCCGCTGCGATCGCCACCGCGGTGGTGCGACGCCACCCGCACGACGGAACCGCCCTCCGCCGTTCGGCGGTCGTGCTGGCCAGGGCCGGCCATCCCGAAGCGGGCGAGAGCGGCTTGCGACGCGCCCTGGAGCGTGATCCAAACGACTACCGGACCTGGGCCGAGCTGAGTCGGCTGCTTCGCCGCCAGGGCCACCAGGGAGAATCCGTGGAGGCCTGGGGGCAAGCGCTCCGGCGTTGGCCATACCAGTACAGCCGCAACGCCGTCCCCCTCCGCGAGGCCTACCGGATGGATCCGAGTGGGTTGTGGTGGCTCCACGTCTTGAAGGAGGCGCCGGCCTACCAGTCGCTCTACCTGGCGCGGGTGCTGCAAGAGGAGGGGGAGCCCGAGGTCGCGAAACTGGCGCTGGAACAGGCGGTCTTTCTACAGCCCGGGTACGCGTTCTCCGTACACCGCGCCATCACCCTGCGGAGGCTCGGGCAACCCGAGCGGGCCGAGGCCGCGCTACGTGCCATCGTCGCGCGCGATCCAGAGGTTTCCTCCGCCCATGTCGAGCTGGCGAAGGTGCTCTTGGAGCAGGATCGACCCGAGGAGGCGATTGCGGTCTACCGAGCTGCCGTGGAGCGCTTTCCCGCCCTCGCGACCGCCAGGATCGGTCTCATCCGGGCGACGGAGCGCCAGTCGGGACCGGATGCCGCGCTTCCGCTTGCGGAAGGCCTCCTGCTGACAGGGGAGCATATGCCTGCGGTGGCGCTGGAGTTGGCGCGGCTCCAGGGGGCGACCGGGCATCCGGAGCGGTGTGTGCGCACGGTGGACCAGGGCGACCTGCTCGAGGTCGGGGCGATCCGTGAACGAGCTGCTCGACTCCGGAGCGAGTGCCTGGAGCAATGCACCGTATGTGGCGGAGAATGACGTGACGAACCCTCTCTTGCTGCTGCGCACGGTCCGCCATCTCCGACCTGTGCAGGTCATCGGTCGGACCCGGCGGGTCGCCGTCGAGTTGCTGGACCGCGGGGTGCCCGGTTGGGGCGCGAAGACACTCGAGATCGGCGCCCGTTCCACGTTGCGAGGAGGCTTGCGGCCCTCCTGGCCCCAACTCGATCCGGGCCCCGGCTCCAACTCCGTGGAGGAGATCCTCGACGGGACCCTGCGGCTAATCGAGGTCGAGATCCCCGTCGTCCGCGGTGCCATACCCTGGTCTGATCCCGATCGTTCCGACCTGCTCCAGGTGTTGCTCCACGCGATGTCGTTCCTTTCGGATGTTTCGCAGGAGGGGACGGCAGAAGCGATCGATTGGGGGCGCGCCTGCATGGATGACTGGATCCGCTCCCAAACAGCGCCCATTCGGCCCGCGTGGTCGCCCTACTGCATCTCGCGGAGGATCCACTCCTGGCTGCGCCTGATGACGTCCTTCCCTGATCCCGGTGATGGGACCCGGGTGGCGTCACTGGGGGCACAGGCGGCCGCCTTGACCCAGCGCTTGGAGCTCGACCTCCAGGGGAACCACCTGTGGGAGAACGCGGTTGCGCTTTGCCTCTCGGGGGTTGCCCTCGAGGGGGCGAGCCCTCCGATCTGGCTGCGCCGCGGCGAGCGCCTCCTCCAGCAATGCATCGACCGCCAACTCCTGCCCAAGGGAGGGCACGGAGAGCGTTCGGCCATGTACCATGCGCTCCTTCTCTCGGGGCTCCTGGACCTGGTTGCGTGCTACGAGGCGGCGGGTCGAGACGCCACGCTCTGGGCCACCGCGGCGGAGCGGATGGCGGGCTGGCTCGCGCAGGTGGTGTCGAGCGAGGGCCGTCTGCCCCAGCTGAACGATGCAGCCCCCGGTCTCGCGCCCACCGCCCCCTCCCTCCTCCAGGCAGCGGCCGCCATGGGGATCCGCTCCCCGAGGCCGTTGGAGGCTGCCTTGGAGATCGACGGGTGGATCGTATGCCGGTCGTCGCGTCATCATCTCGTCTTCGACGCCGCCGGGCTGGGGCTCGATGAGCAGCCGGGTCATGCCCACGCGGACACCACTACCTTCGAGTGGACCGTTGCCGGATTTCCCGTGGTGGTCGATCCCGGTGCGGCCGGGTACGCCGGTGACCGCCTTCGTGCCTGGAGCCGTTCCACGAGAGCCCACGCCGTGGTGCAATTGGACGGCCGCGATTCGGCGGAGATGTGGGCCACCTTCCGTGTCGGTCGACGACCACGGAGCGTCACGGTCGACGATCCCTGTCTGGTCCCGACGCCGGTCGGTCGAGCGTGGCGCTTCGGCGGATCCCACGACGGGTACGGGCATCTCCCGGGGTCGCCGGTGATCGAGCGCCAACTCTGCTGTTGGTGGATCGACGAAGGGTCCGCCCTGCTGTGGGTGGCGGATCGGGTGCGGGGGAATGCCGGCGCCTTGACATCGCGACTCCCACTGGGCATCGGTTTTTCCTGGGACCGGCGGTCTGGTTTGCTTACCGGGCCGGCTTCGGGGCGGATCCTCGCCAGTGGCTTCTCGGACCTCGCCGTCGAACGAGGATGGGTGGCGGAGCGCTTCGGTCGATGGGCGAAGACCGAGGTGGTGGTCGGTCAATCTCCGGCCATGGCCCCAACAGGTTGGGTGCTGGCGGTGGGGCCAGGGCTCGAGCTGCAGCGGGAGGGCGACGCCGTGGTGGTGATTCGGGGGGGAAAGCGTCTCGGGGCCCTGCCGGCCCCGGATGTCCGCACCCGGATCGTGGAGATCCGCACACCCTGATTCCCCGTCACGACCCTGGGTGGATCAGGTGGCGCCCGCGACCTCGGCGAGGAGGTCGAGGTACCGCTGCGCGAGCTTGCTGCGGTCATAGCGTTGCTCGACCCGTCGTCGGCCCGCTCGTCCCAACGCCGCGGCTCGGTCGGGGTCGGTGACCAGGCTGTCGATGGCGGTCGCCAGGGCACGCGGGTCTTCCGGACGCACCACCACCCCACCGCCGGCCTCCGCGACGATTCGGGCTGCTTCGCCACGCACCCCGAGCACGACCGGCTTGGCCAGGCCCCAAATCTCGAAGAGCTTGGACGGGATCACGGTCTGGAAGACATCCAGGTCGCGAAGGGGGACGAGGCACACATCCGCCGCAGCGTAGAGCGCCGGCATCCGGTCGCCGTCGATCGGAGCGTGGAACCGGACGTTTTGCAGCCCCTCGGCGTGGTCTCGCACGGCCTCCTTTCGGGCTCCTTCCCCCACGAACACGAAGGACACGTTCGGTAGGAGTCGCGCGGCGTCCACCACGGTCTCGAGGCCGTGCGCCATGCCGTGCGTGCCGGCGTACAGCGCTACCGGCTCCTGGCTGGAGATGCCCAACTCCGCACGCATCCCTTCCCCCTCCACGGCAGGGTGGAACCGCCGCAGGTCCGCCCCGTTGGTGATGACCTCGATATCGGCCCTGGAGCGCTCGGGTGCGCAGGCGAGGATGTGGTCTCGGAACGGCTCCGCGACCACCACGATGCGGTCGGCGGTCCTGTACACCAGGTGCTCCAGGTGCTCCAGAAACGCGATGGCTGGATGATTCCTGGAGATGGCACCCACTTCCCAGACGCTCTGGGGCCACAGGTCGCGGATCTCCACCACCACGGGCACCTGCCGAACCCACCCCATGACGACGCCAGCCACCGCGGCAAAGAACTGTGGGCTACTCGCGACGATGACGTCGGGCTGTGGGAGCTGCAGTTGCCCCACGGTGAGCGCCGAGGCCGCATAGGAGGCGAATGCGATGCTCCTGCGAACGATTCGGGCGTTCGGCGTCACGTAGGTCCAGGTGCGGTGGACGTCGATGCCGTCAACCCGCTCGTGGAAATAGAGTCGGCCCCGGTAGCGTGCGGGCAGCTCACCCGTCGGATGGCCCGGTAGCCCGCACAGGACATGGACTTCGTGTCCCGCGGCACTCCACTGTTTCCCCAGTTCGTGGACCCGCCGCGCGAGTGCGCTGATGTCGGGCGGGAAGTGGGGTGAGACGAAGAGAATGCGCACGGAGTGTGCCTCGAACCCAGGCCGGGCGCAGGTGCTTCAAGACCGTAGCTGGTGCGTGAGCTTCGGTCCAAGCGTGTCGATGTCGTCGTTCGTCATCAGCTCGAGAATGCGATCACGCAGGACCAGCGTGATCCAGTCGTAGCTCCCGGCTTCGGGCAGGTGGAGCTGTTCTCGGGGGCAGTACCATTCGAAGGCGAGGAAGCCCGAGACTCGAATGCTCCCGAGACCCCAGACGAGCGGGCGTACCAGCCGATAGGGCTCCTGTCGCTCCTTGTCCTCGCCTGGAGGCCCGTCCACCTCGAAACGCCGAGGACCCTTCGTGGCCTCCACCTCCAAGCGGCACTGGACGTGGTCGACGCCAATCCCGGGTGCCAGGTCCACGACCCGATCGATGGCCTCTTCCACGGTCCGAGCCTTGCGCACCGCGTCGACCACCTTCTCGATGGCATCGAGCCGATCCCGAAGTGCTTGCTGCCGAAACAGCCCATAGCGTACCGAAAGCCGCATCTCTTCCCAGGACAGGTAGCCCAGGCCCCAGGAGAAGCTCAGCGCGCCCAACGCCATCACGGTGAGGATGACCGCGGAGAGCAGGCTGTTGGCATACACCAGCATCAGGGCACCGAGCCCCAGGAACGCGCATCCCCCGTAGAGCACCAGGACGGCCTGCCGGTGCGACATCCCACGGTCTAACAGGCGGTGATGGACGTGGTCGCGGTCGGCCGCGAAGAGGTTCTTGCCCGCGAGGAAGCGGCGCAGCACGGTCAGCGTCGTGTCCATGACCGGCAAGCCCAGGGCGAGGAGCGGGATGGTGAGCGAGACGACCGTGGACGACTTTGCGGATCCACTGATCGCCGTCACCGCGAGGACATAGCCGATGAACAGGCTGCCGCTGTCCCCCATGAAGATGGAGGCCGGGTTGAAGTTGTACCGGAGGAAGCCAACCAACGCGCCGGCAAGGGCAATGGCGGTGAGACCGACGATGACGTTCCGGTTCAGCACGCCCAGCATGAAGAGGATGATGACGGCAAACAGAGCGATGCCAGAGGCCAGCCCGTCCAGGCCGTCGATCAGGTTGATCGCGTTCACGATGCCAACAATCCACAGCAGGGTGACTGGGAACGAAAGCCAGCCGAGCGCGATCGGGTCGCCGAACGGGGAAGCGATCTTCACGATCTGGTACCCGAGGAACCAGGCGGCGACGGCGAAGAGGATCTGAACGACGAGTTTCGTGCGGGCGCGCAGGTCGTGGACGTCATCGACCAGGCCAAGCGCCACCATGCCGACAGCGCCGAGGACCAGGCCGGCCACCCGGGGGGCGTCCGCCAGGTACCGCTCTGAGACCAGGTTGTCCCAGAAGAACAGCCCGATGACGGGAAGGAAGAACGCCACCGCGATGGCCACGCCGCCGACCCGCGGGATGGGCCTGTCGTGGACCTTGCGTGCCTCGGAGCCGTCATCCATCGTGCCCAGGCGAATCCCGAGATTCCGCACCAGTGGCGTGAGGACGAAGGAACAACTCGCCGACAGCAGAAACGCGACGAAGTAGGTCAGCATGGGGCCAACGGGGGTGACTGCGTACTGTAGTTCGATATCTGGAAAGGTGGCACCCTCAATCTGGTTGGCTCCGCCCCCGGGTCAGGACTCCCCATGCCCTCCCTCGACACCTTCTCCCCCCCCACCCGTACCTGGTTCACCGAGGCCTTCGGGAACCCCACGGTCGTCCAGGAGAAGGGCTGGCCGGCCATCGCCCGCGGCGAGCACGCACTCCTGCTCGCGCCGACCGGGTCCGGGAAGACCCTGGCCGCGTTCCTCGCCTGCCTGGACCGGCTCTCCCGACTCCCGGAGGATGCGGAGCCCGGCACCCGGGTGCTCTACATCTCGCCCCTCAAGGCGCTCGCCTACGACATCGAGCGCAACCTGCGGGCGCCGTTGGTGGGGATCGAGCAGGTCGCCCAGCGTATGGGGGTCGACAGTCGCCCGATCCGGGTGGACGTGCGCACCGGGGACACCCCCCAGTCCGACCGGGCACGCCAGAAGAAACATCCCGGGGACATCCTGGTGACCACCCCGGAGTCCCTGTTCCTGCTGCTCGGGTCCCAGGCCCGGAAGAACCTGCGCTCCGTGGAGACCGTGATCGTCGACGAGATCCACGCGGTGGCGGGGAGCAAGCGGGGGGTGCACCTGGCGCTGTCCCTGGAGCGGCTCTCCCACCTGGTCACCCGGGCAGGAAACCGGGATCCGCAACGGGTGGGGCTCTCCGCCACCCAAAGACCGCTGGATCTCATCGCCCGGTTCCTGGGCGGTCCCCGGCCCGTGTCCATCGTCGACACCGCCGCGCCACCCAACCTGTCGCTGCAGGTGGTCGTGCCGGTGGCGGACATGGAGCAACCCATCGTAGAGGTGCCCCGGGGCGGTCCGGTCTTGGGGGAGCCGAACCGACGGCGGGTCCAGCCGAGCATCTGGCCGACCGTGCACCCCAAGCTGTTGGAGCTCATCCGGGCCCACCGGAGCACGATCATCTTTGTGAACAGCCGGCTGCTGTGCGAGCGGCTGGCCCAGAATCTGAACGAACTGGCCGGCGAGGACCTGGTCAAGGCGCATCACGGCAGCATTGCCCGTCACCAACGCGAGGTGGTGGAGCAGATGCTGAAGTCGGGTCGGCTCCCGGCGCTCGTGGCCACCAGCTCGCTGGAACTGGGCATCGACATGGGTGCGGTCGACCTGGTGATCCAGGTGGCATCGCCGGGCTCCGTCGCCCGGGGGCTACAGCGGGTGGGTCGCGCCGGGCACGGGGTCGGGGAGGTGAGCGAGGGTTGCATCTTCCCGAAATTCCGCGGTGACCTGGTGGAGGCCGCCGTGATCTCCGAGGCCATGCTCGCCGGGCGGATCGAGTCCACCCACGTCCCCCGCAACTGCCTGGACGTCCTCGCACAGCAGGTCGTGGGGATGTGCGCCACCGACCCGTGGGCGGTGGACGACCTGTACGACCTGGTGCAACAGGCTTTCCCCTACGCTGAGCTCACCCGCAATGCGCTGGTCTCGGTGTTGGACATGCTGTCGGGGCGCTATCCCTCCGACGAGCTCTCCGACCTGCGCCCGCGCATCAACTGGGACCGCACCACCGACGAGTTGAAGGCGCGCCGCGGCGCCGGGATGATCGCGCTGCTGAACGCGGGGACCATTCCGGACCGAGGGCTGTACGCGGTCCACCTGGGCCCCGACGGCCCGCGCATCGGCGAGGCCGACGAGGAGATGGTCCACGAGCGGCGCCGGGGCCAGAACATCATCCTCGGGGCCAGCACCTGGCGCATCGAGGAGATCACCCGGGACCGGGTGATCGTGTCCCCGGCCCCGGGGGAGCCGGGCTTGCTGCCCTTCTGGAAGGGGGAGGCGACCGGCCGGCCGGCGGAGCTGGGCCGGGAGTTGGGGGCCTGGGTGCACAAGGTGGGGGCGATGTCCCCAGAGCAGGGAGAGGCCTGGCTGTTGGAGCACACGCCCCTCGACGCGTACGCGGCCGGCAACGTGGTCGCCTACCTGGCCGAGCAGAAGCTGGCGACGGTGGTGGTCCCGAGCGACATCTGCCTGGTGATCGAGCAGTTCCGCGACGAGTTGGGGGACTGGCGATTGTGCATCCTCTCCCCCTACGGCGCGCGGGTGCACGCGCCCTGGGCCCTGGCGCTGGAATCCCTGCTCGCCGCCCGCGAGGGGTTCGCGGTCCAGACCCTGTGGAGCGATGACGGGATCGTGCTTCGCTTCGGCGACGGGGATGCGCTCCCGGATCTCGACCTGCTGATTCCCGACCCGGAGGAGGTGGAGGACCTGCTGGTGGAGCAGCTCCGCCATTCGGCGGTGTTCGCGGCCCGGTTCCGGGAGAACGCCGCTCGGGCCCTCCTGCTCCCCAGGCGCCACCCGAAGAAGCGCACCCCGCTCTGGCAACAGCGGTTGCGCGCCCAGAACCTGCTGGCGGTGGCTGGCCGCTTCCCAGCCTTTCCCATCGTGCTCGAGACCTACCGGGAGTGCCTGCAGGACGTGTTCGACCTGCCGGGGCTGGTGGAGCTACTGGGACGGATCCAGCGTCGGGAGGTGCGGGTCGAGCACGTACAGACCCCCCGCGCCTCCCCCTTCGCCCGGTCCCTGGTCTTCGCCTTCGTGGCCGCCTACCTCTACGAGGGCGACGCGCCCCTGGCCGAACGGAAGGCGCAGGCCCTCACCCTGGACCGGGACCTGCTGCGGGAGCTCCTGGGGCAGGAGGAGCTGCGCGACCTGCTCGATCCGGAGGCCCTGGAAGAGGTCGAGGCCGAGCTGCAGGGCCTCGCAGAGGGTTGGCAGGCGCGTAGCCCGGATGGGTTGCACGACCTGCTGCGCCGGGTGGGCGATCTTTCCGCGGTCGAGATCGCGGCGCGCTGTGAGGAGGATCCGGCGCCCTGGCTCGTCGATCTGGGGGCTTCGCGGCGCGTGTTGGAGGTGCGGTTCTCCGGAGGGCCGCGGTGGATCGCGGTCGAGGACGCCGGGCGGGTTCGGGATGCCCTTGGGGTGACGGTCCCCCCCGGCCTGCCGGCGGTGTTCGTGGAGCCGGTGGAGCGGCCGCTGGAAGGGCTGCTCTTCCGCTATGCCCGGACCCACGGTCCATTCCTCGCCGGCACGGTGGCCAGGCGGTATGGGCTGCTTCCCGCCCTGGTGCTGCCGATGCTCCGCGCCCTCGAGGCGGAGGGTCGGCTGGTACACGGGGAGCTTCGCCCAGGGGGCACCGAGCGCGAGTGGTGCCACCCCGAGGTGCTTCGCCGACTGCGTCGTCGGTCCCTGGCCCGGCTCCGGCGTGAGGTCGCGCCGGTGGACGCCGCGGTCCTGGGACGCTTCCTCCCGGGATGGCACGGGCTCGGCGCGCGACGGGGAGGCATGGGTCGACTCCAAGAGGTGATCGACCAGCTCGAGGGGCTCCCGATCCCGGTCTCGGTGCTGGAGAAGGAGGTCCTCCCGGCGCGCATCCCGGACTTCCACCCGCGGATGCTCGACCAACTCGGGGCCGCCGGGGAGGTGGTGTGGATCGGTCGCGGTGCGCTGGGAAGCCGGGACGGGCGCGTGGCGCTGTACCGCCGGGAGCGGGCGCCGCTGCTGGTGGACCCGCCCGAGCCCCGGGAAGAGTGGGGTCCGCTCCACCACGCCATCCTGGACCACCTCGGATCCCGTGGGGCCTCCTTCCTGGTCGCCCTGCAGACGGCGTGTGGCACCCCTCCCATCGAAGAGCTGGTGGTGGCGCTGTGGGATCTGGTGTGGGCTGGCTGGGTGACCAACGACACCTTTCTCCCCCTGCGTGGGCTGCGGTCGCGCCCACGGCGGGTGCGTGGCGGGCGGAGTGACGCGGCCCGTACCGCCGGGGGGAGGTGGTCAGTGGTCGCGGAGTTGCTCGAACCTACGCCCTCCGACACCCAGCGGCTCTACGCCCGGGCCGGGATGCTCCTGGAACGGTACGGGGTGGTGAGCCGGGAGGCCGCTCATGCGGAGAGCCTCCCAGGCGGGTTTTCCAACCTCTACCCGGTCCTCTCCGCGATGGAGGAGTCGGGGAAGGTGCGCCGTGGCTGGTTCGTGGAGGGACTGGGCGGTGCCCAGTTCGCCCGTCCCGGGGTGGTGGATCGACTGCGCGGCCATCGAACGGATCCGCCCCAGGTGCGCGTCCTTGCGGCCACCGACCCAGCCAACCCCTATGGCGCGCTCCTGCCCTGGGGGGGCGACGGGAGCGGGCCCCGTCCCCGACGGGTGGTCGGCGCTCGAGTGGTCCTGGTCGATGGGTGTCCGGCGTTGTTCGTGGACCGTGGCGGGAAGAGCGTGGTCACCCTGGACCGGTGGGACGATCCGGAGGTGGCGCACCGGGCGGTCGGGGCCCTGGAACTGTTGAAGGGAGGACGCTACCGTTCGCTCCGCATCGATCGCATCGACGGCGAGCCCGCCCGCGAGTCGATCCACGCCGCCGTGTTCCTGAGCGCCGGGTTCGCTGAGGACTACCGGGGACTGTGCCTCGATGCACACCAACCGTGATCCGGGGATCCGCAGCGTGATCCGGGAAACGGAGCGAGTCCGCCCGGCCGGCGCCTGTAGCCAGCGGATCCCCGATGGAGCCGGTATCCTTGATTGACGGGCCCTGATTTCGTCCGGTATTACAGTGGGGCCAAATATGCGGGGTGTTTCATGAGGAAGGGTCTTCTCGCCGGCCTCTCCGGGCTTATTTGTATCGCAGCGATTTCTTGTGGGGATGAGGAGGAGAACCCGGTTCTCGAACTCCCCCAGTCGGTCTTCTCGGCCGGGACCGCGATGGCGATGCGGGTCACCGGCCCCTACGGGCCGAACGACGGGATGGTGGTCGATACCCTCGGCAGGATGCTCACCCGCGAGTTGAGCCTCGCGGACATCATCATGCGCGGCGGTATGCCCGACGGGGCGCTGGTAGCGGATCCCGCCGGGAGCTCTCCGCAGCAGATCAAGGCCTACATCGACAACCAAGGCCCCTTGCTGCCCGAGGACGCGGTGGATTTGTGCGGCAACCCGATGATCGCCGGGTTCATCACGCCAGACCTGCTCCAGGACGTCCTTGTGGATTCCTCCGAGGCCGAGATCCTGGGGCTTGCCGCCTGGCCCGGGGTCTGCGGGGCCGACCTCAACTGCAACACCACCACCCAGGGTGCCTTCGAGGTCGGGTTCAGCAAGGACCACGGCGATGGCAGCCGCGACCTGGTGATCGTGGTGTCTCCGCAGGCGGGTCCGTCCACCGTGCCCGCGTACCAGGGGCACTTGATCAGCTACATGCTGACCCCGAACCACACCGGCAACCACCTGTTGGCGGCGGCACTGTACGGCAACGCGCGGAGCATCGTGGTGAGCGCATTCGGCTTGGTGCAGTTCGCCAAGGCGGGCGTCGCCACGCGGCCCTCCCTGCCCCTTCCAGGGCTTCCCACCCAGGTGTGGGCCTTCCCGGCGGACACCCGCGAGTTGGCGGGCGCCGACCTTATAGTGGGCGTCCAGCCCTGGGAGTTCTGCGAGAAGTCCTGGGGCCTCAACTTCGCCGGCCAAGCGGCCCCGGTCGGTTGTGACAAGCAGAAGGCCCTGGTCCTCGACATCACCTCCTCGGGGGGACGCACCCTGTGGGAGAACACCAAGATGGGCGACGACATCGAGAAGCTGCAAGCTCTCGAGATGGACCTCGACGATCTGGTCAAGGCTTGGGAATACCAGCTCAAGGCCATGATCGCCTGCCCCGACGTGAGCGACCCGAACTGGATTCGAGAGGACATCCCGCTCGGCAGCGTCGAGGTCTTTTTGTGCCCCGACGGCGACATCGACCGGTGCATCGCCTTCCACGACATGGAGGACTTCTTCTGCGAGGGCGGGATGGACGTGGAGGTGGTCACCGACCTGGTCGCCATCCTTCCGCAGGTCATCGGCACCACTGGCCCCTTCAGTGGCGACTTTACCGATCCCATCCCGAGCGACGACGACGATCCCGTCTTCCAGTACTCCATCAACGGCACGACCCACAGCTGCGATTGGGCCCTCCTGATCGATACCACCGGCGAGGACCCGGACGAACCGCTCACCGTGGATGCGGTCATCACCGAGCTCACGACGCAATGTGGCACCGACAAGGTCGTGTTCTCCAAGGACGATGTCGGGGGCGGAATCATCGTCGAGCCGGCCTACGACTACGGACCCAACGGCGTTCTGGCGATGGTCACCTCGGCCCCGGTCAACATGAACGCCCTCATCGGCCTGGGCAGCGGGAACTCCTCCTACGTGAATCCGCAGATTCCACCGGTCGCCATGAAGCCCTACGTCATCACCGCGGAGAACGCGGACCTCGGTGTCGCCTACGTCCGGCTCAACGGCAACGCCTCCGAGGCGTCCATGATCTACACCGACGAGCCAAACCGCATCCTCGGGGTGTACAACAGCGGCGGGAGCCAGATCACGCTTCCCAGCCCCATCAAGGACTCGCACTGCGAGAGCGATGGCAACATGGTGTACGAGCTGAACCTCGGCGCTGGGGCCTTCTTCCTCAAGCTCGACCTGGATTCTGGCGGCACCGACAGCATGACGCTGCTCTCCACCAACGTGCCGGTCTACATCAACTAAAGGGGCAGCTCAGTCGGGGTCGCAGGCACCCTCGCAGACCTGGACGATGGTCCCGGTCTCGAGGAAGGTGCCGACCTGCTCGTGGTAGGCGGGGAGATCGCGGACGGTTTCGTGGGCGCCGTTGTCGTATTCGGGGGGGAGGTTCCCCACCGGGAGGGGCTCGTAGCCCTCGTCGTAGATGAGCAGGGCGGCGGAGGTGTCCGCTCCCTCCGGAGGGTCGGCGGTGAGCGTGTCCAGGCCCCAGACCTCGAGCGGTGAGGGGACCACCAGCGGAACACCTGCGGAGCGTGCGACCCAGTGGGTGACCATGTTGTTGACCTGGCAGTCCCCCACCGCTTCGTGGAGGGTGACCTCCAGCGGGGGTCGCCCTGGGTAGCGTTCGTGCACCAGGCGGTCGGCGTGGCTCATCGCGTCCACCGGGTCGAAGGTGAGCTGCATGATGGACATCACCAGCTGCAGTTCCAACGGATCGTCGTAGGCGTTCTCCAAGATGAAGCCCATGGTGTTCCATTGAACGGCGCGCTGGAGCATGTGGGACCAGCCGCCCCCGCCCACCACCAGCACGCGACGGCTCAGGGCGGGGGACGTGGCCAGGAGCACCACGCCCTGGGTTGCACCATTGGAGATGCCCATGTAGTGCACCGCCTCGCCGTCCAGGGGGTGGAAGACACCGGCACCACGGTCCTCCACGACGTCCTGGGCGAGCTGTTCGGTCACCAACCGCGCCAGGGCGGTGAAGTGGGCCTGGCTCTGAAGCTGCTGGGCGACAATCCCTTCCAGCGCGGCCAGGTCACCACCCACGGCCGCAGCGGTCACCGCCCAGTTCGGCTCGTCGAAGCCCATGAAGTCGGTGGAGATCGCGGTCATCTCCCATTGCTGGAGCCCTCTGTTGAGGGAGGACCAGGTGGGCTCCTCGCGGGTGCTGAAGAAACCGTGTCCGAACAGC
>JAFDJI010000260.1 GCA_019307545.1 Deltaproteobacteria bacterium
TGCTCGTCCGCGTCGATGGAGAGGGGAAGACGGTCGAGGCCCGGATCGCCTATGGGGGCATGGCCGCGGTTCCCGCCCGCGCGCGCCATGCCGAGGAGGCGCTCGTCGGCCACCCGTGGGACCAGGAAACCGTTGCGGGGGCCGCCGCTGCGCTCGAGCGCGACTTCACCCCCATCACCGATCTTCGCGGCTCGGCCTGGTACCGCGCCACCGTCGCCAGGAACCTCCTACTCGGATTCCACGTGGAGACCAGCCAGGAACGGGACCCCCGCCACCCTGACCGGCCCTCGGGCACGGTGCCCTCCGAGGTGAGATCATGACCGGCGATACGGGCCGCCCCGCTTCCCCGCTCCACCAGCCCGCACTTCACGAGAGCGGATATCGACACGCAACCGGGGAGGCGCTCTACATAGACGACCTGCCCGAGTCTCCGGGAATGCTCGTCGGGCTCATGGTCTGCTCCCCACACGCCCACGCCCGGATCCTCCGTCGCGACGCGTCCCGCGCCCGAGAGGTCGACGGCGTCGAAGGCGTGTTCTTCTTCGACGATGTCCCGGGCAACAACCTCATCGGGGCCATCCGCCAGGACGAGCCCCTTCTCGCCGAAGAAGAGGTGCACTGTCGTGGGCAGGCGGTGGCGCTGGTGGTGGGTGCGTCCTACGAGGCCTGCCGAGCGGCGGCGGCGCAGGTGGAGGTCGAATACGAGGTGCTCGCCGCAGTCGTGGGTATCCAAGAGGCGATCGCCCAGGACAGCTACCTCTTCGAGCCTCACGTGATCACCCGGGGGGACGTGGAAGCGACGCTTGCGGCCGCACCGGTACGAATCGAAGGCGAACTGGAGAGTGGTGGACAGGACCACTTCTACCTGGAGACCCAGGTCGCCCTCGCCCTTCCCCTGGAGGATGGCAACATCCACGTGTACACCTCCACCCAGCACCCCACCGAGGTCCAGCACGGGATCGCCGGAGTGCTCGGGCTCGGCAGCCACAAGGTGGTGTGCGAGGTGCCACGCATGGGTGGCGCCTTCGGGGGGAAGGAGTCCCAGGCCACCCAGTTCGCCTGCCTCGCCTCGCTCGGGGCCTGGCACACCGGACGCCCCGTGAAGGTGCGGCTCGATCGCGACACCGACATGATCTCGACCGGGAAGCGGCACCCAGCCTGGAGCCGTTACCGGGCAGGATTCGACGACGAGGGCCTGCTGCTCGCTTTGGACGTCGACCTGTACTTCGACGGTGGCTGGACGACGGACCTGACCGGGCCGATCCTGGCGCGGGGCCTGTTCCACCTCGACAACGCGTACTACGTCCCCGCTCTCCGCTTCGAGGGACGGGCGTGCCGCACCAATGTGCCCTCGAACACCGCGATGCGCGGATTCGGAGGTCCGCAGGGCATGCTCGTGGTCGAGGAGGCCCTCAACCGGGTCGCGGAGCGGCTGGGGCTCGACCCCGCCGAGGTTCGCCATCGCAACTACTATGGTGGCCCTCCGCGAAACCTGGCGCCGTATGGCCAGGAGGTGACCGAGGTCCGGATCCACCGCATCCACGAAGAGCTCCTGCGAAGCGCGGACTACGTCGCGCGCCGAGAAGCCATCAGCACCTTCAACGGGTCCTCGACCTGGGTGAAGCGGGGGATCGGATACCAACCGGTGAAGTTCGGGATCTCCTTCACCAAGTCGGTCCTGAACCAGGCCGGCGCCTTGGTGCTCGTGTACGCGGACGGCACGGTGCAACTCAACCACGGCGGAACCGAGATGGGGCAGGGGCTCCACACCAAGATGCTCGCGGTGTGCGCCCACGAGCTTGGCGTTCCCATGGGCCGGATCCGGGTGATGAATACGGCCACCGACAAGGTGCCCAACACCTCGGCCACCGCGGCGTCGAGCGGCTCCGACATCAACGGCCAGGCGGTGCGGGAGGCCTGCACCATCATCCGGGAGCGGATGCGACCTGTCGCCGCAGGGTTGCTGAATGTGGGCGAGGCGGAAGCCGGCCGAATTCGTTTCGAAGACGGCCACTGCCGGCTCACCCAGCACGGCTCGGTGTCCTTCGAACAGGTGGCCCAGACCTGTTGGTTGAAACAGGTCTCGCTGTCGTCCACCGGTTTCTACCGGACCCCGAACATCTGGTACGACCAGGCAAAGGGCCGCGGAAAGCCGTTCCACTACTATGCGTATGGCGGCGCCGTGACGGAGGTCGAGGTCAACGGGCTCACCGGTGAGCACCGGGTGCTGCGGGTGGACATCCTCCACGACGTGGGGGATCCACTCGTTCCGTCGGTGGATCGGGGCCAGGTGGAGGGGGGCTTCGTGCAGGGCCTGGGTTGGCTCACCTGCGAGGAAATGCTGGTCGATGAGACCGGACGGTTGCTCACCGTCGGTCCCTCCACCTACAAGATCCCGACCTACGGGGACTGTCCGCGGGACATGCGCGTGCGCCTGCTCGAGCGCGCACGACAATCCAGCACCCTCTACGGGAGCAAGGCGGTCGGCGAGCCCCCCTTCATGCTCGCGATCTCGGTGGTGACCGCCCTGCGGCACGCCGTCGCGTCCTTCGGCCCACCCGGGATGGAGGTCGACCTGGCCCTTCCCGCTACCGCAGAAGCCCTCCTCCGTGCCGTGGAGGAGATCCGGGCTCGGACGGTCCACCCATCGAAGGGCGGCACGCAACCCGGCGTCGCGGAGTAGCGGCAAAGAGGAAGAGCCCGGATCTGGCTGTGTACAGATCCGAGCTCGATTCGTCTTGAATTGGTTGCGGGGGTAGGATTTGAACCTACGACCTTCGGGTTATGAGCCCGACGAGCTACCTGACTGCTCCACCCCGCGGCCAAGCCGCATGTAACGCCGCCCGTGGCTTCGTCAAGGCCCCGGCGGGACCAAAGGGGCAGAAAGGGGAGTGGGTCCACATTTGCGCTTGCCCCGCCTTCTGCGGTCCTGATCAGCGCTTCGAGCCGGATCGCCGGGAGCCCGGGCGAGCGCGCTTTGGCCGAGGGCGAGCGAACCCCTTGCCGCGCCGCACCTTGCCGGCACGCCCGGATGGACAGGGTGGCGAAGCTCTCGCGTCGAAGCTTCGAGACGGGGTGCCCAAGCTGGGCAAGCATTCGTCTGACCAGGCGATTGCGGCCCTCGGAGACTGTGATCTCCACCCACGCATTGCCCTTGCCGGTCCGATCGAGCACCCGGACCCGGGCGGGCTTCGTCCTCCCGTCGTCCAGGTACACACCCTGTTCCAGGGCGCGAAGGTCTTTCGCCCCTGGCGTCCGGTACACCTTGGCCAGGTACCGTTTGGGAACATCGCGCGAGGGATGGGTGAGGAGGTGCGCCAGGTCCCCGTCGTTTGTGAGCAGGAGTGCCCCCTCCGTATCGAAGTCGAGGCGGCCCACGGGCTCGACCTTCTCACTCCTGTCCCCCAGCAGATCGAAGACGCTCTTGCGCTCCTGCGGATCGTCCCGGCTGGTGATGCAGCCGCGTGGCTTGTACATCAGGAGGTACACCGGCGCGGGCGCCGGCGGAAGCGGCTTGTTGTCCACCCGGACGTCGTCCGTTTTTGGGTCGACGAAGAAGGCGGGGTGGTCGATGACCTTCCCGTTCACCATCACCCGACCTGACCGGATGAACTCCTCGCACTCCCGCCGAGAGGCGACACCCCGCCGCGCCATCAGCTTCGCCAGCCGCACCTCGCTGGGGTCTCTTTTCGCCATTCCCGACTCCTCCGTGGCGTCCTCTCGACGAGCACATCGGCACGCGCCCCGTGGGGCGGAACGCTGCTAACCCATTTGCGGAACGGGAGAGATCGCTAGCCTTCTTCGAGGTCCTCTCGTTCCTTCAAGCTCGGGAGCGCGCCCAGGTCGGGCAGGGAGAAGACCTCGAGGAAGTGCCGAGTCGTGGCGTACTCCAGCGGACGCCCCGGGTCGTCTCGCCGCCCGGCCACCCGCACCATCCCGCGCTCCAACAAGCCTCGAACCACACCGCCGGAATTCACCCCACGCAGTGCCTCGATCTCGGCTCGGGTGACCGGCTGGCGGTAGGCGACGACCGCCAACACCTCGAGAGCGGCGCGAGAGAGCTTTGCCGGAGTCCCCCCGAGCAAACTGAGCACCGAGGTGGCGAAGCGGGGATCGGTGCGCAGCTGCCAACCTCCGGCCACCTCGACGAGTTCCAACCCTCGGTCACTGCGTGCGCAACGGGCGCGCAGCAGGTCGAGTGCCTTGGCGACCTCGGCGGGGGTGGCGTTCTCCAAGCTGGTTGCGAGGGCCTTGGCGGTCACCGGCCCGGCTACTGCGAAGAGCAGGGCCTCCACCTCGGGGACGAGGCGGTTGATGCAGGCCTGCTCGGGGGATTCCGCGCCACCGGGAAAGGGCAGGATTGCCCCGCCGTCCGGCGCCGGCCGCTGCTCGTCGCCGCTCAACCGGCCCCCTCGGCCACGAGATTGGAGAGCGCTCCGAGATCTGCATCCGAGGCCACACGCGCCTCGAGGAACACCGGCCCCAGATG
The DNA here is from genome assembly GCA_019307545.1 of Deltaproteobacteria bacterium. Lineage (GTDB taxonomy): Bacteria > Myxococcota_A > UBA796 > UBA796 > JAFDJI01. Next base: position 4,490 of record JAFDJI010000260.1, read on the forward strand.
GGTCTCCTGGTGTAGGTCGAGCCAACGGAGTCGAGCCATCTCCAGCACGGCGATGAAGGTCGCGATGCGTTCCAGCCGGTTGGGGAGCGCTTTCAGGAGGACGCCGAACTCACCGCGCCCGCTTGGACCACCCAACCAGGAGAGCACCCTGCGGGAGCACGCCACCAGGTCGGGGCCGTCCCCAGCCACCGTGACCTCCGGCATCGGGGCAGCTTCCCGGGTGAGGAGGGCGTAGTACAAATCCAGGAGGCCAAACGCGTCGATGGTGCTCTGTACCGGTCGTCCGCCTTCGGGCGCGTCCTGGGTGGTCCGGGAGAACGCCTCCCGGCCGAGTCGGACCTGCGACTCGAGCATGTCGGCGCCTTCTCGGAAACGCTGGTACTCGAGGAGTTTCCGCGCCAGTTCGGCGCGCGGATCCTCGCCCTCCTCCTCCACGTCGCGGGCGGTCGGCGCACGGGGCAGCAACTCGAGGCTCTTCAGGTAGCAGAGCGTTGCCGCCATCACCAGGTACTCCCCGGCCACGCCCAGATGCACCTCCCGCATGCGGTCGAGGTAGTCCAGGTAGGCGTCCGTGATCGCCCGTACCGGAAGCCGCTTCAGGTCGATGCCCTCTCGACGCACCAGGTAGAGGAGGAGATCGAGTGGCCCCTCGAAGACCTCGGTGTGAACCGTCCAGGTCGGGGCCGTCTCCATCCGGTCTCCGGTCTCAGTGTGCGACGAGCACCATGAATGACTTGTTGGTCATGAGGTAATCCGCGGAGCTGCTGAAGAGGAAGTTCTTCACGCGGTTGTTTCCCCTGAATCCTATCGCGATCAGGTTCGCTTCGACCTCCTCCGCCACCTTCACCACGCCCTCCCGGACCCGGGCGGCCTGCACCAGGTGTGTGGTCACCGGGACGTTCGGGAGCTGCTGCTTGGCCCTGTCGAACAGTCCCGGCGGTTCGCCCTCTCCCTTGTCGACGTAGACGACGTGCACCCGGAACCGGATTTTCTCGGAAAGCCGGCGTAGCGCCTTCGTCGCGTGTGCGGCCGCATTCGAGCCGTCGAAGCCGAGCACGACGCCGGTCACGTCCTCCGCGCCCTCTGGAACCAGGACCACGGGGGTGGAGACCGCTTCCAAGATGTTGTACACGTTGTTCCCACCCTGGCCGGGGAACCGGCTCTCGGTGCGGCCCTTGTTGCCGATGAGGGTGAGGTCCGCTCGTTCCGCGTGGTGGCAGATCCGCTCCACCACCGCCCCATGATCGAGGACGGTCCGTACCTCGAGACCCTTCTCCTCGGCGGCGAGCTTCACCTCCGCCAACAGGCGCCTCGCCTTCTCGTCATACTCCTCCTCGACCTCCTTCGAGACCACCGCGGGTTCGAACCCCAGCCGGCCTGGCAGGTCCTTGAGGAAGCGGCCGCTGGGCCCCACCACGTTCACCACGCGGAGGGCCGTGAGTTGGGACCCCGGGAACCGGGCGAGCATGTCCAGGGCGACAGTGCGGGCGGCGCGCGAGTAGGGCGAATCGTCCACGCCGAGCAGTGTGAGCAGGGGCATACGAAACCTCGGTGGATGGGGAGCACGGACCACGCGCCCGCGCCCGGCACCGTGGGATTAGCACACGGAGCACCACTTGGGCGAGCCCCCACGGCAACGGCATTGGACACCAGATCGCCGACACCGTGGTCGCTGGGGGTTTGTCCCGGCTCTAGTGGCGGGCCGCAGCGGCAATTCGCTCCTCGGCGATGTGGTTTGACGCCGCCACGGTGGTGATCCCCTGTTCGTCAGCCACCGCGAGGATGTGCTTGACCGTGTCGAAGATGCCGGCAGCGCGGTCCATGGATTTGCCAGGCGGCCAGCCGTGGATCTCGCCGTAGACGTTGATCAGGCCACCGGCGTTGACCACATAGTCGGGCACGTAGAGGATCCCTCGCGCTTTCAGGGCTTCGGCGTCACGCACGTCGTCCTCGAGTTGGTTGTTGGCCGCACCCGCGATGATCGGAGCACGGATCCGGTCCAGGGTACGGGGGTTGATCACCGCGCCAACCGCACAGGGCGCGAGCACGTCGCAGTCCGCCGCGAAGAGGCCTTTGTCGTCCACGATGGTGCCCTGGCCGCAATCCTCCAGGGTGCGGGCAATGTTGGCGGGCTTGATGTCGTTGTAGATCAGCTTTGCGCCCGCCTCGTGGAGGTGGTGCGCCAGCCGACTGCCCACACTCCCCACCCCCTGGATCGCGACAGTGCGGCCCCGTGGATCCGGGGACCCGTAGACGCGCTCCAGGGCGGCACGGATCCCGTGGTAGGTGCCCCAGGCCGTCACCGGTCCCGGGTCTCCGGACCCGCCGAGCTTCTTGCTCAAACCCGTCACATGGCGCGTCTCCTGGCGGATGATCGCCATCTCCCGCTCGCTGGTGTTCATGTCCTCGGCGGTCAGGTACCGACCGCCCAGGCTGTCCACGAAGCGTCCGAACGCCCGGAAGACCTCCTCGGTCTTCCTCTCTGGATCTCCGATGATCACGGCCTTCCCGCCGCCCAGATCGAGACCCGCGACGGCCGCCTTGTAGGTCATTCCGCGGGACAGCCTGAGCACATCGAGGAGGGCCTCCTCCTCCGACGGGTAGTCCATCAGGCGACAACCCCCGAGCGAGGGGCCGAGGGTCGTGTCGTGGATTGCGATGATGGCGCGAAGGCCGCTTGCGCGATCACTGCACAATGCGACCTGCTCGTGACCCATCTCCAACATCTGTTCGAAGCAGTTCATGGCCGCACTCCCTTTGGGGGGTATGCACCCATAACACTGCTTACAGCCCCTATCCCCCGGAACGACCTTCCGGTTCCTCCATCGGCGTCAGCACCCCGGCGAGGCCCTCGGCCAGCCACTGTTCGGGAGGCCCGTCGCAGCGATCGGTCGCCTCACAGAAGCGGCACACATCGGTCTTGGCGAACCGCACCACGTCGGGGAAGAAGAGGAGCGCCTCGTCCAGTTGGTGCCCGGCGTCCACGTACCACCGGTTCTGGCTCCGCCACAGCCGGTCCACGGGGATGGAACCAAGCGCGCATGCGGGCAGACCCTTCACTCCGCTCGCGACACCTCGTGCATCCAACAAGGGTAGGGCCGAAGCCAGTGCGGCGGCGGCCTGACGTGCTCGGGGCGGCGGCGCGGAGGGGGGGAAGGGCCAGGTGAACACCACCCGGTGGGGGCCGACGCGGGCCAGTCCTCGTGCGAGCATTTCGAGGCGGGGCAGGCTCCGCTCATCCAGCACCACCACCGCCGTCACGTGGGGCTGGTCGCGAGCCCGTAGCGCCGCGATGTCCGCTATGTCCGCGACGTCTGCCACGGTCAGAGCGACGGCGTCCACCCGGGGCCCCAGGGGAGAGCGCGCCAGCCGGTCACGGTCCCCGTGGCCCAGGTGCAGGGTGGTGTGTGCCACACCCCAGTGGCGCGCCTGGTCCACGATGTCGGCCAGTGCGGGGCGTGCGTCGAGATCTACCCCGGAGAGGACCATGGCCTGGCAAGGTATCGCCCGCGGACCGCGGCGGTGCACCGTGAAATGCTCGATGTTGGAGAGGACCTCCGCGTCGGTGAGGCTCCGCTGGGGCTCGGGCGCACCGGCTTGCACGCGACCGGGGAACCGTCGCGTCACCCGGATCTGGAGCGTGGTCGGCGAGGCCACCGCTCCGGCGTGGGTCCAGTGCAGCATCGCCGCAGCAGTCCGCTAGCGGATGTGCACCGAGGTGCACCCGTCCAGCTCCCACAGCACAACGAAGTCCTGGAGGGGGAGGCGCCGCTCCTCGTCGATGTCGTTCCAGGGGTTCGGGTCCATCGCCCTCACCTCGTCCGTGACCTGTTCCACCAGGAGCCAGGTCGGAGCGACGGTTCCATCCGACTGACGCTCATAGATTCGGGCGAGCCAGGGAAGGTTGCGGCTGAACTGGTACTTCCGGATCTTGCTGGTCCTCGAGGCGCGACTCCCCTCACCGAACGCCTGGCTCGCGCGATCGCCGTAGAGCTGCGTGGCGAGCGCGAGCACGTCCGAGAGGTCGGGAGCGGTCCCGAGAAGGGTGCTAGTGTGCCGCACCAGCGCCAGGCCGGCCTGGTCCCCTGCGGTACCGCCCTCCGCGGCGTCCACGTCGCGGCAGTGCTGCGCGAGTTCCTCGTCCTCCGGATCGATGCCGGCCGTGTGCAGCCGGTACACCCAGGTCGTGAA
>JAFDJI010000980.1 GCA_019307545.1 Deltaproteobacteria bacterium
CCCGGCCTGCAGTGCGATGGCCAGGTGCTCGGCGTTCATGCCAGTGACCACGCCGGCCATGTTGATGAAGCTGACAGAGACGAAGGGGATGCCGTCGTCGGGGCGTACGAAGACCACGACCTTGTCCCGGTCGAAGGCCGCGCTCCCCTCGAAGTCGAAGTTGCGTGCGAGGAACCAGTGTCCCTCGGTGGTGGCTGCACCGCCCGCCATGAAGCCGGTGCAGCCGGTGACGAACGGGGAGTCCACCATCGCCTGCCCGATGTCGTGGATGGCGTGGTAGTAGACGCGCCGCGTATAGGGCGGCGCCAGACGGGCCGCTGCGCTGGGGTGAAGGTTCGGTCCAGGCGGGGGGCCAGCAACAGGGTCGCCCGCAGGACCGCCCAGCGCGCGGCGGCCATCGGGACGTGCTCGCGAAGCGCCGCGTGGGTCTCCCGCTCCAGGCGCGCCTGCAGGTCGGCACCGAGCAGCCCGCTGGCATACCCACGCACATAGGGGTCACCCACCAGGTACTCGCTCCATATCCCCTGGCGGTAGAGCAGGCGGTTGGGCCCCCAGCGCCGGTCCCCAGGCGTGGGTTCCTCCAGCCGCCAGTCCGGGACCTTCCCGGGCGGTGGTGGGGTGGAGTAGGCGAGGAGCAGGCCGAGGACCTCGAGGTTCAGCAGCACAAGCGCCACGAGAGCGACCCTGCGGGTCCAGCGGGCGACGCCTGTGGGGAGCAGTGGTTGGCTTGCTGCGAGGGGCGGCACCACGACCAGCGCGGCCGCCGCCGCCGCGCCCAAGCCGACCAGTACCGCCAACCCAACCCCGAACAGCGCAGGGGACCGGGTGACCCCGAGGATCCCGAAGCCCGCGATGGTGGTCAGCGCCGAGAGCAGCACCGCGCGGCGGGAGATGCCGCGATCCCGGCGGAGAGTGCCCTCGAGCACGAACACCCCGTAGTCCAGCCCCAGACCGAGGATGAGCACCAGCGCGGCGATGCTCACGGCGTTCCAGGAGACACCCAGCAGGGCCATCGCCCCGAACGCCCAGGCCAGGGCGGCGCCGCAGGGCACCAGCGCCGCGACGACCCGCCGGGGGTCCCGGTAGCGAAGGAGCAGGAGCAACAGGACGCCCACCACCGACAGCAATCCCATGCGGCGGATCTCGGCAAGCAGTTCCTCCATCCCCCGAGTCGCCAGGCGAGCCGGGAGCACGATCTCGGCGTGAGGGGCCACCTGGGAGACCACGGCCTCGATGGGCTCCACGAGGGTCTCGTCGCCGACCACCAGGGAGATCATCGCCGCGACCTGGTCTCCGTCCCGTTGCAGGTGGCGATCGACCAGGGGCCCGAGCGGTGTACCGGCCCAGGTCTCCGCGGAGAGCGGCTGCGCGGGCGCCGCATGGATCCGTGCCGCGACCCCGGCCAGGGCCTCCTGGGTGAATCCGACCTCCGCGCCGGCGCGTTCGACGCGTTCCTGGAGCACCCCTTCATCGGGGAGCGCGGCGCGTCGACCGGAGCGGGTTTCCGGACCCGGAACGAGGGCGCCCGCGCCTACCGCGTCCACCCCCGGCACCTTCCCGAGCGCGACCTGCACCCGCGCCGCATCGTCGAGGGTCTGTTCGCCCGGGCCCTCGACGACGACCATCCCTCCGGTGCCGAATCCCCCGTACCGCGACGAGAACACCTGTTCGACGCGCTGAAGCTCTCCAGAGATCCGGACCAGGTTGCGGGGGTCCCCGTCGAAGGAGGTGTCCATCGCAAAGAGCACGGCCAGCGCGGTAACACCCAGGAATACCGGCCGCGCCCAGGCCGGGCCCCGGACAGGCGCCACGTGCGACAGCGGCCTGGCCCCGAACACCGCCCAGGTCAACGGCCCCAGCAGCCAGGTACCGAGGAGCGCGGCGGCAGCGGCGGTCGCACCGAGCGCGCCCAGGTGACGAACCACCGGGTAGTGGCTGAGGGTGAGCACCAAAAACGCCCCGCTAGTCGAGGCGGCACCAATCGCCAACGCCGGGAACAGCTCGCGAAATGCCTCCCGCGCCACCGCCAGTCGCTCGCGAAAGCCATCGGGGATGCCCCGAGCGGCTGCGGCGACGTACAGGTGGATCCAGTAGTCCAGGGAGAGTCCCAG
>JAFDJI010000261.1 GCA_019307545.1 Deltaproteobacteria bacterium
GAGTTGTTCAGCGATCGGACCATCCCTCCCGATGACGAGATGGATTTCGAGAGCCCTGCACCCGAAGACGATGCCCGGTGGGCTGCCCTGAAGCAGGCCACCCTGGCCGAGATCACCGCCGCGAACGCCCCGCCACCGGTGCCGGTGGGGATGCGGTCGGTGGCCCCGGGGGCCGCCAGTGGAGAGGACATCGCGACCGCTTCGCCGGCTCCGTTACGCCAAGAGGAGCCCCCACCGCCGCCTCCGCCCAAGCCTCGCGCCCGCGGGGTGAGCAAGGTGCTGGTGGGGGTGATGGTGCTCACCGCACTGGTGGTGGTGGTGGGTCTGGTCGCGGCGGTGGGCGTGGGCATTGGTGTCTCGGCGGGGGCGCTCTCCACCGGGGGGATCACCATCCCGGGCGTTGATCTCCCGACGACACCCGAGGAGGTCGCGGAGGTCGCCGCCGTGCCGGAGGTCGCGCCCACCCCCGAGGGGACCGAAGCCCCCGCGGCGGCGGATGCGCCCGCTCCAGAGCCCGAGGCGGTGCCGGAGCCGGCACCGGAGGGCCCCGTGGTGACCTTCGTGAGCGGCCTCGCGGATACCAAGAAGATCAGCGCGCGGTGCGACGGCGGACGGGCCGAGGGCCCCGATCGCGTGGTGTTGGGGCTGGAAGGTCTGGGGGACTGCACCGTGACGGGGATCGGCCCCGACCGCACCCGGCTGACGGCGGTGGTGCGCGACGTGAAGGAGGGCGTCTACCTCTGTTTCGAGAGCGGGGACAAGAAGTGTGAGATCTCCACGTCCACCGGCGGATAAGAAAATCGACGGTTGACCCTTGACACGGCCCTCGGACTTCCGGGTAGAAGTGGGTCCCCCAGGAGGGGCTCTTCCATGCTGTTGGGTCTGTACATCTTTGTCGACGACGACTTCGACGACCCGATCTATGCCGCCCCCGATTCCGACGAACTCGATGAGGAGGCGTGGGAGGCCGGGTGCGAGGCGATCGTCGCGGCGCTGGAGGGGGATGGGCACAACGCGGGCGTCAAAACGGTGGGGGAGCTCCGGATCGGGTGGAAGAGCATGCCGCGCGCCGGCATCTCTTTCCTGGTGATCGTGCCGAAGAAGACCAAGGCCACGAGCGTGGTCAGCTACCTGCGCCACCTCAGCCGTACCTATATGGAGGAGGTGGACGACCCACGCTATCCCGGCCGGCACGGAGTAGAGGAAGTGGTGATCGAGGTGATTCCCCCCTGGGAGGCGTAGCGCATGGGAAGCAAGGGCATGTACATCGGCCGTCGGGTGGACCCCTCCTCCATGGAGGTGAGCTCCGAGGACACGCTGCTCGACCCGGATCGACTGACTCGACATGCGGTGTGCCTGGGGATGACCGGATCCGGGAAGACCGGATTGTGTGTTTCCCTGCTCGAAGAGCTGTCGATGGCGGGCATTCCGGCCCTGGTGATCGATCCGAAGGGTGACATGGCCAACCTGGCCCTGGGCTTCCAGGAGCACCGCCCTGAGGATTTCCGGCCCTGGATCGATCCAGCCACCGCGAGGCGGGACGGCCAGTCGGTGGAGGCCTACGCCGAGAAGATCTCGGGCCTCTGGCAGAAGGGACTCGCGAAGTGGGGCGTGGACGCGGAGCGGATCGCCCGCTTCGTGCGCGGCGCCAGGGTCACGGTGTATACGCCCGGGAGCGACGCCGGGGTCCCGGTGAACGTCCTGAGCGCGCTGGCCGCGCCACCGGCGGAATTGCTCGAAGACCAGGAGGGGATGCGCGACCTGGTCGGGGGGACCGTGGGTTCGCTGCTCGGCTTGGTGGGGGTCGATGCGGATCCCGTCACCGATCCGGCCCACATCGTGCTCTCCCGGATCCTCTCCGACGCGTGGGCGGCGGGCCAGAACGCGGACCTGGAGTTGCTCATCACCCGCCTGGTCGATCCGCCCTTCGAGAAGGTGGGGGTGTTCCCAGTGGACACCTTCTACCCACGCAAGGACCGGATGAAGCTCGCCATGCAGCTCAACGGCGTGATCGCATCGCCGGCGTTTGGCGCATGGCGACAGGGCGCGGCCCTGGACGTGGATGGGTTCCTCGCCAAGCGCGACGGACGGACGCAGATCTCGGTCTTCTACATTGCGCACCTCGACGATTCGCAGCGGATGTTCTTCATCTCCACCCTGCTGAACCGGGTGCTGGCCTGGTCACGCCGCCAGCCCGGTACCTCGACCCTGCGCGCGTTGATGTACTTCGACGAGGTGTTCGGCTACCTGCCGCCGCATCCACGCAATCCACCGAGCAAGCGCTCGGTGCTCATGCTGATGAAGCAGGCGCGGGCGGTGGGCCTTGGCACCATGCTGGTCACCCAGAACCCGGTGGACATCGACTACAAGGCGTTGTCCAATGCCGGCACCTGGCTCATCGGGCGGCTGCAGACCAAGCAGGACCGGGAGCGGGTGCTCGATGGGCTGGTGAGTGCATCGGGGGCCTTCGACCGCGGGATGGTGTCGGACTGGCTGGAAGGCCTCCCGTCGCGGACCTTCGTCCTCCGAGACGTGAAGGCGCGGGAGCCCGCCCTGGTGCACAGCCGTTGGGCCATCAGCTACCTGCGCGGACCCCTCACCCGGCGCGAGGTGCAGCAACTCCCCGAGGAGTACCGGTCGTACGAGGCTGCTGCCGCGCCAGCCGCTCCGAGCGTGGTGGCTGCGGCGACCGCGGCCGCTCCGAGGCCGGTCAAGGACGACCTCCCCGACCACGGTCCCCAACCCCCGCCGGCTCCCGGGAGCTACACCCACCACTTCCTCGATCCCCGAGTGGTGTTCTCGTCCCGGCTCGCGGGGCACTTCGAGGAAGCGTCGATCCCGAAACGGGACGATGGGAAGCTTGTGTGGAAGCCCGCCGTCCACGCGACGCTCCACCTGCGGTTCGACGAAGGCGACTTCGTGCACGATCGGGAGGAGCAGCGCCTGTTCTTCCCCGTGACCGACCGGGAGATCGGAGAACGGGGCGATCCGGCGCTGGAACCGGGTGATTTCCTCCCCGCGGCGCCGGCGGACTCGCTGTTCGCGCCATTGCCCGCGCTCATCGACGAGGCCTCGGAGCTCAAGCGATTGGAGAAGCGGGTGGTGGAGGACATCTATCGGGGAGAGACCCAGAAGATGTTCCGCCACAGGGAGTTCAAGCTCACCAGCAACGCCGGCGAGACCCGGGACCAGTTCGACGAGCGGGTGCGCGACGCGGTCCAGGAGCGGGTCGACGTCGAAGTGGCCAAGCTCAAGGACAAGGTCGACGTCAAGGTGAAGCGGCTCGAGGACAAGAAGGAGCGGCTGGAGCGCGACGTGCTCAAGTGGCAGCAGGAGGCCCGTGCCCGCGGTGCCAGCGAGCTGGTGAGCGCCGGCGAGACCCTCTTCGGGATGTTCTTCGGCGGCCGCAAGAAGAGCCTGTCCACCGCGATGTCCAAGCGTCAGCAGACCATGCGCGCCAAGGAACGGCTCTCTCGCGCGGACGAGGAGGCCCAGGAGTTGGAGCGAGAGGTCTACGAGTTGGAGAACGACACCGAGCACCAGATCCGGGTGATCGAGAACCGGCTGCGCGGCAAGGAACGGGACGTCGAGGAGGTCGACATCCGACTGGAGCGCAACGACATCCGGCTCGACGACTTCAACATCCTCTGGGTGCCCGTCTCGCGCTTGTTCTGATTCTGCTCAGCGATTCAGCGCGGTCTCGACCAAGGCCCGCACCCTGGCGACGGCGTCCTCCTCGGAACCGCGGTGTTCGCCCACCAGTTGCCCGTCCGCGTCGACCACGAAGACCCACGGGATGCTGGTCTTGTACTGGTCGCGGCTGACCTGGGTGAACCGATCGCGGGTCTGTTGGGTCGCCAGCCCCACGACCAGGGTCCGCCGTTGTAGGCCCCGGCGCTCCAGGGTCTTCAGCGCCCGGGCCTCCTGGTCCAGGACAAGGGCAATCACCCGGACGCCCCGGTCGTCGTAGTCGCTGGCCAGCTGGTCGAGCTCGGGCATGGCGCTGATGCAGGGCTCGCACCAACTCGCCCAGAAATCCACGACGCGGACGCCTTCGAACTCCGAGAGGCGCCGCTGCTCGCTGTGCTGGGTGAAGTCGATGTCCGGGAAGGGGTCACCCGGCTCCAAGCGCCCAAGCTCTGTCTCGAGCGACAGGTCGAGGGGGTTGAAGTCGCTCGCAGTGGCGACGGTGAGCTGAGCAGCCAGCAGAAGCGCGATCACGGTTTCCCTGCCATCTTCTCGACGAGGATAGCTGGGGCCGACGCCCCCCCGCCCATCCTTCCGACCTCCTGGGGCGCGGTGGGTGGGCGGGCGGCGCGTTATGAACCGGGGTTGGTGAGGCCTGGCGGATGGAAGCGCGTTTCCAGATACCTGTGCGTGCGGGCAGCAAGAAGGTGTTCTTTCACACCTTCGGCTGCCAGATGAACGAGTACGACACGGGCAAGATGCGCGCTCAGCTCGAGCCGGAGGGGTACGCGGTGACCACCGACCCCACCGAGGCCGACCTCATCCTGCTGAACACCTGCTCGGTCCGCGACAAGGCCGTGCAGAAGATGCATTCCGCCCTGGGGGAGTATCGGAGGCTGAAGCGGCGCGGTCAGGACGTGGTCATTGGCATCGCCGGCTGTGTGTCCCAGGTGGAGGGGGAGGAGCTTCTGCGGCGATACCCGGACGTGGAGCTCATCTTCGGTCCCGACGCGGTGACCCACGTGGGCAGGCTGGTGCGAGAGGCGGAGGAGCGCCGGGGCCAGGTCCTGGACACCGACCTGCTCGACCTCGCCGGCTATCCATTCGTCAGCGACCTCGACCCGGGCTCCACGGGTCAGGTGAGCGCGTTCGTCACCATCCAGAAGGGCTGCGACAACAAGTGCACCTTCTGCATCGTCCCCGCCACCCGGGGTGCCGAGGTGTCGCGGCCGCACGCCGAGATCGTGGACGAGGTGCGCCGACTCGTGGACACCGGGGTGAAGGAGATCACCCTCATCGGCCAGAACGTGAACTCCTACGGGCTCAAACACCCGGGCGAGATCACCTTCTCCGAGCTGTTGTTCCGGGTGCACGCGGTGCTGGGTGTACAACGCATCCGCTACACGACCAGCCACCCCCGCGACGTCACCGACGACCTGGTCGCGGCCTACCGGGAGCTACCCAGGTTGACTTCGCACCTGCACCTGCCGGTGCAGTCGGGGAGCAACCGGGTGCTGCGACGCATGAAGCGGTTCTACACCCGGGAGCGGTTCCTGGAGGTGGTGGCGGCCCTGCGGCAGGCGCGGCCGGACATCGCGATCTCCACCGACTGGATCGTGGGGTTCCCCGGCGAGACCGACGACGACTTCGCCCAGACGATGACGCTGCTGGACGAGGTTCGCTTCACAGCGGCGTTCTCCTTCAAGTACAGCCCGCGCCCCGGTACCGCGGCGCTCCACTACAAGGAGGGGTGGGACGATGCGGTCTCGGCACGGCGCCTCGAGGTCCTCCAGAAGCGCCAGCGGGACCTGTCCGCCGCGTTCCACGCCGCCTTGGTGGGCCAGGGGGTGGAGGTGCTCGTGGAGGGGTGGAGCAAGCACGACCCCGGGGTGATCTGTGGGCGGACCAGCACCAACGCGATGGTGAACTTCCCGGGCGCCATCGACGAGGTGGGCGACCTCGTGCAGGTACACGTGACCCGCGGGTTCACCCACTCCTGCCGCGGCGAGCGCCCTCCGCCTTAGTCGGCAAGGACGTAGTCGACGCTCTTGGTGAACAGCTCCTGGGCCTCGGTCCCATCGAGGGCGGTGGTCTTCACCACCATCCTTACGGTCCCCGTGGGCGTGGTGACGGGCACCAGCGCCTTGAGGAAGGCGTAGGTGGGGGCGCCTTCGAT
>JAFDJI010000262.1 GCA_019307545.1 Deltaproteobacteria bacterium
GTGGCGCAGATTCGTGGGTGAAGGGGGTCTGTCGCCTCTTGGCGAATGGTTGTCGATGCCAGGCCGATCCGTTGTCCATAATGGGGTTCCCCTTCCGCACCCGAGGCCCCTCATGCTCCAATGGATTCTCCCCGTCACAGCCTTGCTGCTCGCCGGCCCGGCGCTTGCCTCCGGTCAGGGTTCGTACAAGGTGGTGGGGGGGGCACAGGCGGCGCTCGGGGCCTGGCCAGATGCGGCAGGCGTCGTGTTCGGTGGCGATGAGGTCGGGTGCACCGGCGTCCTGGTGGCCCCGGACGTGGTGCTCACCGCCGGGCATTGTACGGAGGGGGTGAGCGTCACCCACGTGATCCTCGACACCAACGATTGGTACCGGACCGAGGGCGAGGTCGTTCGGGTGCAGCGGGCGGTGGCGCACCCCCAATGGTGGAGCAGCTATGACATCGCGGTGCTGGTCCTCCAAGACGACGCGGAAACCGTACCCCGCGCCATCGCCCAGGGTTGCGTCCTCGACGACTACCTGGCCGACAGCGCGCCGGTCGCCATCGTGGGCTACGGCGCCATCGACGTATGGGGCAACCAGTACACCACCGAGCTTCGCGAGGCGTTCACCACCGTGGTGGACCACGACTGCACCGAGATCAACACCGGGTGCGAGCCCAACGTCAGCCCTGGCGGTGAGATTGGTGCTGGAGGCGGCGGTATCGACGCGTGCTTCGGCGACTCCGGGGGGCCGCTCTACCTGATCACCGAGGTGGGCGACTACCTGGTGGGGACGACTTCGCGCGGGTTCACGACGGGCGACAAGCCCTGTGAAGACGGGGGGATCTACATTCGCCCCGACGCGGTCGTCGACTGGATCGAGTCGGTGGTTGGGCACGATATTCCCGTTCCGACCTGCAACTTCCCGCCTGATCTCCAGCCGGACGTGTGGAAGGTGTCGCGGGGGAAGACCAGCACGAAGCGTTTCAACGCCGATGACCCCGATGGTGACGACGGGCACACCTGGGCGCTGGTGGAGCAGGCCCTGCAGGGGGAGGTGGTGGTCCACGAGGACGGCAGCATCGACTACATCGCGGGCCCCGAGTACCTGGGACTCGACGAGTTCGTGGTCACGGTGACCGACTCCGGCTACCCCGCCCACACCGTGGAGGCCACGGTCCCGGTGGAGGTGGTGAAGCGGGCGTGTGGTTGCGCGACTCCCGCTGTGCCGGCTTCGGGCTGGCTCGCCGGGCTCCTCGCACTGCTCGCCCTGCGCCGCCGGCGCCCGTCAGCTGCGGTCCTCGAGTAGCCCCACCCGGTTCTCGTCCCGCTCCGGCAGCCCACTCCGCAGCCGTATCTTCCGGCCCTCCCGCTTCCCGTGCTCGTAGGCCGGCGTCCTCGTGAGCTGGACCCTTCGGGTTGCCCGGAGCCTGGGGTGGCGCCTCCCCACGTAGGCGTCGAGGCCGGCATCTCCCACCCACACCAACCCCTCCTCCCGGTTCCCGCGTGCCTGTTCCTCCAGCTTTTCTCGGAAGCCGAGCACCACTCCGAGCAGGTACCGACTGTGTTCTCCACCCACACGCTTGTCGCTCGACGCCTTGTAGGCACGCCAGAGACGCTTTGCGGTGTCCAGAAGGAAGCGATGGACGTACTCCGCCGTCTCCAGGTTCGCCGGGCTCCCGCTCACCTCCAGCACCTTGCCGCGTCTGGCGCGGGAGGGGATCCACGCCGGCACCCACACCGGGCTCACGAAGAAGTGCTCCCCCAGGATTCCGGCGAGGATGCGCTCGTGGGACGCCACCCTGAGCGCCGGCTCCCCGAGCTGGCGGAACCCGTAGCGTTGCGCCGCCGCGGTCTCCGACCAGGCGATGTTGTGCTCGAGCATGAGCCGCTGGGCCGCGTTCATCGCCGCCCGCGCCTCGTTCTCGTTGGGACTGCCCCCGAGCGCGAGGAGCCGCTGGATGCGGCCGACCACCTTCGCGGTGGGGTCCTCGGCGGCGGTGGGTTGGGGCAGGCCGCGTGCCGCGAGGTCGATGCCGTGGCGCTCGCACACCTTTTGGAACGCCGGGCCATGGGCCGTCTCGTCGCATACCCGGAGCACCTCGGCGACGTACTGGTGGGCCATCTCGTGCTTCAGCACTTCCACCACCGAGGTCCACGACGCCTCCACCAGCAGCGACCGGGAAAAGACGATGGTGCGCTCGGCGGAAGACCACTTCGCCAACACCGCGGAGCGGGTGGTGAGATCGAGCGAAGGCGGCCGCATCGCTTCTGCGAAGTAGAGGTGGTTGTAGTGTTTCCAGGTCCGGTGCAGCTCACGGAGGAGTGCGGTCTCCAGGACTTCTTTGTGGGGGCGGTGGTTTGTCAAGTGAAACACCGAAGACAGGTTTGTCAGTTGTCCATCTGATACTCAGACTGCATATTTGGAACGCACCCCTCGGGGGAGGTTGCTTCGTGAGACTTCGGTATCTATTCCTGGCCGCCTTCGTGATGACCCCCTTTGTCGCCGTCGCGCAGGACGTTCCGAGCCCAGCTTCGGTGGCGGTCGTCCAGGATGCCTACCGCGTCGGGCCGAAAGACGTCCTCGCCATCTCGGTATACGGGGAGGCCGACCTCACGGGAAAGCAACCCGTAACCGAAGACGGGCACGTATTCGTGCCGCTCATCGGCGAAGTGCCGGTGGCCGGGCTCACCGTGCAGGAGACGGCCCGACTCCTCACCGAGCGGCTCGCGGACGGCTACCTGGTCCATCCGCAGGTTTCGGTGCAGGTGGACGAGTACAAGAGCCAGAAGGTCTCGGTCGTGGGTGCGGTGAAGCGCCCCGGCGACTACTACCTGAGTGGTCCCACCACGCTGCTGGACCTCATCGGTCGTGCGGGGAACATCGACACCGAGAAGAGCGCGCGTGAGGTCCGTGTGCGTCGTGCATCGGGCGAGATCGTGGTGGTAGGGATCGACGCGCTTCTCTCCACCGGGCAGGGCGACTTGCCGCTTCGTATGGGGGATGTGGTGACCGTGCCCCCCGGGCAGTTCGTCTACGTGGCCGGGGAAGTGGACAAACCCGGCGCTGTCGTGTTCTGGGAGGGGCTCACCGTCACCCAGGCCCTCACCAAGGTGGGTGGTCCCTCCGAAACCGCCCGTCTCAAAGGGGCCTACATCCTGCGGGGCGGTGAACGCATTCCCGTCAATCTCCGTCGCATCCTGGAGGGTCGGGAGGCAGACATTGCTCTGGAGCCGGGCGACCAACTCTTCCTGAAGGAATCGCCCATCTAGTCGCACGATGGAACCTCTCCGCATCTGCGTACTCGGGCTCGGGTACATCGGTCTGCCCACCGCGAGCCTGCTCGCCACCAAGGGCTTTCGGGTCCTCGGGGTGGACGTGAACCCGGACGTGGTGGAGACGATCAACCGCGGTGCCATCCACATCAAGGAGCCGGAGCTGGACATCCTGGTCCGCTCGGCGGTGCACTCCGGGAACCTGAAGGCGGCTACCGAGCCTTCCGAGGCCGAGATCTTCATCATCGCCGTGCCTACCCCCTTCATGGAGGGGCATCGGCCGGACCTCTCCTACATCGAGGCCGCCACCGCCGCGCTGGCCCCGTGCCTGCGCAAGGGCGATCTGGTGATCCTGGAGTCGACCTCGCCGGTGGGCACCACCGACCGCGTGAGCATGCAGCTTCGGGAGGCGCGGCCAGACCTCGTGGATGGCGAGAACGCCACCTTCTTCGTCACCCATTGCCCAGAGCGGGTCCTTCCGGGCCGGATCCTGAGGGAGTTGGTGGAGAACGACCGCATCGTGGGTGGGGTGGACCCACCGTCGACCGAGGCCGCATCGCGGTTCTATCGGACCTTCGTGAGCGGTGAGGTGCTCGCCACGGACGCGCGCACCGCAGAGATGGCCAAGCTGGTCGAAAACTCCTACCGCGACGTCAACATCGCCTTCGCGAACGAGTTGTCGATCCTGTCGCACCGGTTCGGGATCAACGTGTGGGAGCTCATCCGGCTCGCCAATCACCACCCACGGGTGAGCATCCTCCAGCCGGGGGCGGGCGTCGGGGGGCACTGCCTGGCCGTGGATCCGTGGTTCATCGTTTCCTCTGCCCCCGAGGACGCCCGGCTCATTCGCACCAGCCGAGAGGTGAACGAGGGCAAGACCCGCTGGGTGGTGGAGCGGGCTCTGGACCGCGCGCGGCGGTTTCGAGACCCGGTGGTGGCGGTGCTCGGCCTGACCTACAAGCCCGATATCGACGATTTGCGCGAGTCGCCCGCACTGGAGGTCGCGCGCGCCCTGATTGCCGAGGTGGAGGGCGAGGTCCTCGCCTGTGATCCCAACCTCCGGGTCTTTGAGGAGTTTCCCCTCCACTCCCTGGAGGAGTGCCTCGAACGGGCCGACATCGTGGTGGCACTGGTGGCCCACCGCGAGTTCCGCCACCTCGACTCGGAGCTGCTCAAGGACCGGGTGATCATCGACGCGTGCGGAGTGATTCGGTGACCCGACGGGTCCTCTCGGTCTTCGGGACCCGACCAGAGGCCATCAAGATGGCTCCGGTGGTGCGCGCACTCGAGGCGAGCCCGGACTTCGAGGGTCGCGTGTGCGTCACCGCGCAGCACCGTGGCATGCTCGACCAGGTGCTCGCCGCGTTCGGAATTTCGCCTCACCACGACCTGGGGATCATGCGCGCGGAGCAGGATCTCTACGACATCACCAGCCGGGTGCTGCTCGGGCTGCGCGAAGTGCTGCACGCGGAGCGGCCAGACCTGGTGTTGGTCCACGGCGACACCACCACCACCCTCGCTGCGACCCTGGCCGCGTTCTACGCCCACATCCCGGTGGGCCACGTCGAGGCGGGTCTGCGAACCGGATCCTTGGAGGCGCCGTGGCCCGAGGAGGCGAACCGGGTGCTCGCAGACCGGCTGTGCACCTGGCATTTCGCCCCCACCGCGCTGGCGCGGGATGCGCTTCTCGCCGAGGGCTTGGAGCCGTCACGGATCCGGGTGACTGGGAATACGGTGATCGACGCGCTGTTGTGGATGCGCGACAAGGTCGCCGATGTGGACCTCGAACGGTGGCGCCCCGAATTCGACACCGCGTTTTCGGCCATCGCCGACCCCAAACTTCCTGTCATCCTGGTGACGGGGCACCGCCGGGAGAGCTTCGGGGCGGGGTTCGACCGCATCTGCCGTGCTCTGGGGGTCCTCGCGCGGTTGCACCCGGAGGTGCACATCGTCTACCCGGTCCACCTCAACCCGAACGTCCAGCGGCCAGTGCGGGCCGCCCTGTCCGAGGTAGCCAACATCCACCTGCTGGCACCGCTCGACTACGCGCCCTTCGTGCGGCTCATGGACCGGTGCACCCTCATCCTCACCGATTCGGGCGGCATCCAGGAGGAGGCGCCCAGCCTCGGCAAGCCGGTCTTGGTGATGCGGGAGAAGACCGAGCGCCCCGAGGGGTTGGAGGCGGGGACCGTACGCCTGGTGGGGACAGACGAGGCACGGATCGTGGAGGCCGCCGGGCGCCTGCTCACCGATCCCCGTGCCTACGAGGAGATGCAGCACGCCCACAATCCATACGGAGATGGGCTCGCAGCGCAGCGTATCGTGGCCGCGTTGCGGCAGGAGTGAGCATGCGTATCCTGGTGACGGGTGGTGCCGGCTACGTCGGGTCCCACATCGCGGTCGAGCTGTTGCAGCGCGGCGACGAGGTGGTGGTCGTCGACAGCTTGGAGCGCGGGTACCGCGAGGCGGTGGAGCGGGCGAGTGCCATCGCCGGCCGCCCCATCGCGTTGCTCGTGGGTGACCTGTGCGACCGCACGTTCCTCGATGCCGTGTTCGAGGATGCTCCGGTGGATGCGGTCTTGCACTGCGCCGCGTTC
>JAFDJI010000981.1 GCA_019307545.1 Deltaproteobacteria bacterium
CTGGGGCTGTATGGCGGCGGGGCAAGGGCCGATTTGTCCTGCTGGACCGGCATCGCGGCCGCGACGGCGGTGGGTACGTTCCGGGTGGTGTCCGACCGGCACTGGTCCACCGACGTGTTGGCGGGTGCCGTGGTGGGCCTGGCCTCCGGATACCTGGTTCCGAAGGCGCTCCACTACGGGTTCCGACGGAAGGGCGGGGAAGAACGGGCGGCGGTGCTGGTGGTGCCGGCGTTGGGTGGGGGCAGGGTCGCGCTCTCCGCCACCGGCCGTTTCTAGCCGGGAATCCCGGACTACGCCGAGGGGGCGCGGGACGGGCTGGCGCTGTAGGGGAGTGAGGGGACGCCCTATTCGATCGGGACGATGTACTCGTCGCAGTCTTCGGACTCTTCCAGGATCTCCACGGTCACCCGGAGCATCGGCCACGAGCACTCGTTCCCCGAGCCGTTGTCGCTGTTGAGCACCCACCCGAACCCGTCGGCATAATCGGTCCAGTTGAGCGCGCAGGAGCGGTTGAAGTTCGAGTAGCCCAAGGTCGGATACGAGCCGCTCTCCCACACGGCGCCCACCAGGTAGTTGGGGCCGGCCATCCCAATGGTGGGGATGGTGTCGGTGAAGTCGAACTCCCACCAGCTGTACTTCTGATTCAGTTCCCAGGCCGAGGACGGGTTGGTGAGGGTGGTGTCGCTCCACTCGTGCTCGTCCAGGCGTAGGGTCTGGGTGACCTTCCACGGCGTCGCGTGAGGATTGTCGGCGTCCCACACCTCGACCGACACGGCCTGACCATCGGTGTACCAGGGATCATCGGCATGATGTCGACATTGCGTATCCGCCACCGGGCGCCCTCGGGGACCCTGGAGAGGTCGTACTGCAGGATGACCGCGTCGTGCATGCCCCAGTAGCCCTGAGCATCCTCGAGCACCGAGGCCTCCTCGATGTCGAAGGCGAGGTCCGGCGTTCCACACAGGCCGGTCAGGGCGTGCTCGTTGATGCAGCCGGTAAGCGGGGCGAGGCTGAGAACGAGCAGCAGTCGCATGTGGGCTCCGGGGCGTCGCGCGCAACATAGGTGATGAATCGGGGAACCGCGACCGGGAGTGGAATAGGCTGCACCAGGGAGGCGGCACCATGGCCGATGAGGACGACCTGTACGCGCTGCTGGGCGTTGCGCGTGACGCCGATCCGGAGCAGATCAAACAGGCGTTCCGGACCCATGCACGGCGGCTCCACCCCGACCGCAACTCGGGGGATGCAGCCGAGGCAGCGCGGTTCGGGCGCATCGCCGCGGCGTACTCCGTGCTCTCCGATCGGGACAGGCGGCTGGTCTACGATCGGTTTGGGCTGCACGCCGTGCGCGAGCGCTTCGTCGAGGAGATGGCCAGGGCGGTCCGGGCCGGAGAGGTGCGCACGAACGGCGGGGAGGCCCCGCGTGGCCCTACGCCTGAGGCGAACGCCGGACGGGGTGCAGGTCGAGAACGGAAGGTGGAGGGGTCGGTCCGGGCACCGGCTGGGACCCAGTGGACCGAGGGGCGGCCGGCGCGTTCCGATCCGGCAGTGCACTCGGGGGACCGACGGGCGGACCTGGTGATCACCCTTCGACAGGCCGCGAGCGGCGGAGCTCACGAGGTGGAGGTGGAGGAGGATGCGCCGTGCACGTCCTGCAGGGGGACCGGGTGGCGCCCTTCGGGCCGCCAGTGCACGGCGTGTTGGGGTCGTGGGATGCGGTCCCAGCTTCGCTCGGTACGGGTCGATGTCCCGGTGTCGGTGGTCTCGGGGCAGACACTCAGGTTGCGGGGCGCGGGACCGTCGCGCCCGGACGGATCGCGGGGGGATCTGCACGTCACGGTGGTGGTGGAGGCAGACCCGGTGTTCCGCCGGGAGGGCCTGAACCTGCATGTGGATGTCCCGCTCACCCCGGAGCAGGCAGCGGAGGGCGCCGAGGTCGAGGCGGCGACGCTGGACGGTGTCGTGCGGGTGGAGGTGCCCGCCAAAGCGTCTGCGGGACAGATGGTGCGCGTGCGCGGTCACGGACTGCTGGGCTCGAGCGGACGGACTGCGGGAGACCTCTACGTCACCGTGGTGATAGAGCCGAAGGGCTGAGCGGTCCGCCCCGGAGGCTGGTGTGTACCCATTGACAGGAACACCGTCCAGGGCCTAGCGTTCCAGAAAAGCGTTGCCGCATCCTTGGATTTCCGATCCACGAGCAGGGAGGGGCCGGCATGTTTCGAGCACTGTTGATCATCGTGATCGTCTTGCTGGGCACGGGACCCGCTCGAGCCGCGGATGTTCCCGGCGTCGATGCGGTGCAAGCGGAGGTGGAACGCATCCGTGCAGACGCGGGGGAGCCGATCCTCGTGGCCGGGACCGATGCGCACGCGAGCAGCACGGCGCGGACCGTGGTCGAGCGACTGCAGTCCGCAGACTACGTGTTCGGCGAGCTCAGCTCGGAAGCCCCCCAACTCTCCGACCTCATGGCTGCGCGGGGCTTCGGGTGTGTGGCGGCCATCGGGACGCGCCTGCCCGACGGATGGAGCGTGAACTCGGTGGGGGCCTGTGACGAGACCGCATTGCTCGATCACAGGGAGGGGACCGGCCGCAAGTTCATGCGCTACGCGTCGGCGGGTGCCCTGGTCACTGTGGGCGTGTTGGGAGGGACCTTCGGACTACTCTTCACGGGCCTGGGCATCGCCGCCTTCATCGACGGGCT
>JAFDJI010000020.1 GCA_019307545.1 Deltaproteobacteria bacterium
CCGATGCGCCTGTTCATCGCCCAGGATGCCGACGACCTGCGCGCCCAGGCGGAGGCTTCTGCGAAGCGCCTCGCGAAGGGCAAGCCGCTCTCGATCCTCGACGGGGTGCCGGTGGCGGTGAAGGACGAGTTGGACCAGGTCCCCTACCCCACCACGGTGGGGACGAAGTTCCTGGGAAAGCACCCCGCGGCCGAGGACGCGACCTTGGTAGCCCGGCTCCGGGCGGCCGGTGCCCTGCTCATCGGCAAGGCCAACATGCACGAGATCGGCATCGGAATGACCGGTCTCAATCCACACCACGGCGTGTGCCGCAATCCCTACGACCCGAGCCGACACAGCGGTGGGTCATCGAGCGGCCCCGCGGCCACCGTGGCCGCCGGTCTCTGCCCCACCGCCATCGGGGTGGACGGGGGTGGTTCCATCCGCGTGCCGGCCGGGTTCTGCGGCATGGTGGGCCTGAAACCCACCAACGGACGGGTGAGCGAGCACGGTGCCGCGCCTCTCGCCTGGAACGTGGCCGCCGCTGGTCCCATCGCCGCCAACGTGCGTGATCTCGCGGCCACCTATGCGCTGATCGCCGGGCCGGACGAACACGATCCACCCACCCTGAACCGCCCACCTGTACACCTCGAGGGCCTGGAAAACACCGACCTGTCCGGGGTGACCCTCGGCATGTACCAGCCCTGGTTCGAGGACGCGGACCCGTTGGTGGTGGATGCCTGCAAGGCGATGGTCGACCGACTCAAGGAGGCGGGCGCCCGGGTCGAGGCGGTGACCATCCCCGACATCGACGCGGTCGGGATGGCCCACGTGGTGATCATCGCCAGCGAGATGCTCACCTCGCAGCTTCCGTACTACCACCGCCACCGCGCCGACTACGGGCTGGATGTGCAGTTCAACCTCGCCATCGCCCGCGAGTTCGGTTCCAACCTCTATGTGCACGCCCTCCGTCATCGGGCCCGGTTCACGCGCATCGCCAATAAAGTGCTGCAGAAGGTCGACGGGATCGTCCTCCCCACCAGTGGGTGCGTGGCGCCGCCCATCCCCGAGAGCACCCTGCCGGCCGGTGAGTCCAACGTGCCGTTGCTCGACAAGATCATGCGTTTCAGCGCCTTCGCCAACCTCACCGCCCTTCCCTCGATCAGCTTCCCGGCCGGCTACAACGAAGACGGCCTACCCATCTCGCTCCAGGTGATGGGACGACATTGGGAGGAGCACCTGTTGCTGCGCATCGCCCATGCGGCAGAGGCCACGGTGGAACGGCGGCAGCCGCAGGTTTGGCACTCCCTGTTGGGACGCGAGGCGTAGTCCGAGCTACCTCGGGCGCGGCGGGGTGAAGTCCCCGAAGAGCAACGCCAGTTCCACCCCCACGGTGAAGTTCACCCCCGCCTTCGCGTCTCGTTCGTCACCGTCGGCGTTCGTGTAGTAGTGGTTGGCGGGGATGGCGAACTGCGCGTAGATGGTGCCCTGGTAGCCACGGGTGTTGTCCCGGATCAGGGCCGAGGTCTCCGCCCGGAGCGGGTAGTAGGGGATGACCAGCTTCTCCGGGTCGTCCCCCTTGAAGCGGTAGGAGCCGAAGCCGGTGCCGCCGCCGAGGAGGAAGTCCATCGCGCCCGTCTGCATGACGTAGTTCCACTTCACCATGACCTGGGCGTCGAGGTACCCCTTCCCGAAGCCGAGGGAGGCGTCGAGCAGCATCCGTTGAAAGGAATGGAGGTAGTAGGCAGCTTGCACGCCGATGCTGACGTCATGGCGGACCTTTTCGATGGAGGACCCGTCCACGGCTTCCGGGAGCTTGAGCGGGTAGCGACCCGGAATCACCATGGTGCCGACACGCGGCCCGATCCCCCACATGTAGGGGTCCAGTGCGTGGGCGTCTGCGGCGACCATCATCAGCCCTGCCACCAAGAACGCTTTCTTGAGCATCGACGTCTCCCTTTCAACAGGCGTACCACGAGCGTGCGCTCGCCGCATAGCCCCTCCCGGGGCAGACTTCAGTCGCCGGACGCGTCCTCCGAAGCCTGGTCCCAAATCACCACCGCGTCACACACCATGGCTGCGACCCGCGCGTGCCCGTGGTCGGACAGGCGGGTGCCATCGACGGTGAGCCTCCCACGCCGATCGGCATTCTGTGGCCACTCCTGGAGCAGGTCCACGTGCGCCACCCCGGGCAGGGAATCCGCGAGGGCCGCCAACTCCCCGTTCCACCTCGAGGTGCGCTGGTCGACGTCGGCCTGGGCGATCCCCTCGGGGTCGGGCATCTGGGCCACCGTGGGCGGGACCATGCCCACCAGCATCACGGCTGGCACCGGGTCGACCCGGAGATCCGCCAGCAGTGCTGCCAACTCGTCACGAAAGCCCGCCCGATCCGGGTCCGGACCGGAGAGCTCTTGGGCGCCCAGACCCACCAGGATAAGCGCGGGCCGTAGCTCGAGCGCCTGGTACACTCGCTGCCTGGCCGTCTTTGCGGTGGCGTCCGGGGTGGATTGGTCGGTCACGGCGAAGCGACCCGGCCGCCGCTCTTCCAGACAGTCCGCCAGGACCGCGACCCAGCCGCCAGGGACCGTCCCTTCTTTGGTTTGTGCCCCGGTCGCCGGGATCTCGGTGCCCACCACCAACCCGTCACCCATCGCCACGAGGGGCTGGGGGGCGGCCCACGCGGTCAGTGTCAGCAACCAGGGGATCAACAGCATCGCACCTTCCCGGGAGGTTCTAACACCCGAGCAGCACCCTGCTTCCTAGGCCACGGTCGCGCCATCCTCCAATCGCGGATCGACAAACCCCTCCGCGGCGCGGTACGCGCAACTACCGGAGCCTCCGTTATGCCATCCGAGTCCGTCCGCTTCCTCAGCCCCACCGTGCGGGTCCACGCATTCGATGCCCATGCGGAGGGGCCGACCGTTCTCATCCAGGCGGGCATCCACGGAGACGAGGTGGCGGGGGTGCACGCCGTCGAGGAGTTGCTCGAGGAGGGGCTTCGTCCGAAGCGCGGTCGGCTGTTGTTGATCCCGGTGATGAACCCGGCCGCCTACCGGGTGCGGCGACGTGCCGCGCCGGACGGGCTCGACCTGAACCGGGTGTTCCCGGGAGATGCGGCAGCCACGGAACCAGAGCGACGGCTGGCCCGGCTGTTCATGGACCTGGTGGAGGAACAGCGTCCGGCACTGGTCGCCACGCTCCACGAGAGCAGGAAACGGCATCATCCCGACGTCGAGCCGAGCTTCGGTCAGACCGTGATCTACGGTGTCCGCCCCATGCCCGGTGTGGTGTCCAAGGTGGTGGACCGGATGAACGCTTCGCTGGAACACCCCTACGAGCGCTGGGCCCCCCACTACTTCCCCGTGGCCACCTCCTCCACCGAGGTGATCGTGGAGGCCACCGGGTGTGTGGGCCTCTGCATCGAGACCTGGATGGGCTTCGAGGAGCGTCGCCGCATCGACATGCACAAGGCAGTAGTGCGCCATCTGCTCGGACACTTCGGCCTGATCGGCGGCTGAATCATCGCTACGCTGAGCTACTTGACGGAGAGTGTTCATGACCGACCCAGTACGTACCCGCTTCGCCCCATCGCCCACCGGCTCCCTCCACGTGGGTGGCGCACGCACCGCACTGTACTGCAGGCTCATCGCCCACAAACACGGTGGGAAGCTCGTGCTCCGCATCGAGGACACCGACCGCGCGCGGTCCACGGAAGAGGCCACCCGTGGCATCCAGCGAGATCTGAAGTGGCTGGGCCTGCACTGGGACGAGGGCCCGGGCCATGAAGAGGTCGGAGACCATGGGCCCTACTTCCAGAGCAAGCGGCTCGAGATCTACGACCGGCACGTCCAACAACTCCTCGACACCGGTCGGGCCTACGAGGCGTGGGAGACCCGGGAAGAGCTGGACGGGCTTCGCAAACAGGTGGAAGCCCACAAGGACACCTTCCGCTACCACCGCCGGGCCTACACCGCGGAGGAGTTGGACCGGTTCCACGAAGAGGGGCGGAGTCCGGTGGTCAGGATGGCGGCGCCCGGCACGGGCTATGTCGTCCGCGACCTCATCCTGGGCGAGGTCACCGTACCCGCGGCCGACCTCGACGACATCGTGATCCGAAAGGCGGACGGCTTTCCGACCTACCACTTCGCGGTGGTCATCGACGACTACCTCATGGAGATCAGCCTGGTGCTCCGTGGCCAGGAGCACCTGATGAACACCGCGAAACACTTGATCCTGTACGAGGCCTTCGGATGGGAGCCCCCCGCATTCGCGCACCTGCCGCTGATCTTCAATCCCGGGGGCAGCAAGATGTCCAAACGGGACAAGGCCAAGGTCGCACGCGCCGCGGCCCACGAGGAGCGGGAGCGTCGCGGTCGCCAGGGTCTGCCCAACGCCCAGTGGAGCTGGCTGGCAGAGACGGCCAACCTCTCCCAGGAGGAGGTGGTCTCCTTCATGAACAAGGAGCACAACCGCTCCAGCGTGGGCAACGCCGTCGCCCGGGTCCTGGGCGTCGAGCTCCCCATGATCGAGGTGATGGACTTCCGCAGGCGCGGCTTCCTCCCCGAAGCCCTCCTCAACTACCTCACCCTCCTCGGGTGGAGCGCAGGCGACGATCGTGAGGTCATGACCCGGGCCGAAGTGCAGGAGGCCTTCACCCTGGATCGCGTGAACACCGCTGCTGCTCGCTTCGACCTGGAGAAGCTGCGCTGGATGAACGGGGAGTACATGCGCCGACTGCCCATCGAGCGCCTCCAAGAGGTCCTCGCGCTCTACCTCGAGGTGGTGAACTCCCCCATGGAGACCACCGATGCCGTCCGGCGGCGCATGCTGCTCGAGATGTACCGTCAGCGGTCGCCAACCCTCTCCGAGATGGATCGGGCCGCACGGTTCCTCTTCGAGCGCCCCCAGACCTGGGATCCCAAGGCCTACCAAAAACACCTGCTTCGTGCCGATGGGGTGGACCGCCTGCGCCAGGCGCGCGACCGCCTCGCAAAGGTGACCCCGTGGACCGCCGAGGCCATCGAGGCGACCCTGGAGCCGTTTCGCGAGGAGTTGGGCGTGGGCATGGGCAAGGTGGCCCAGCCGCTGCGGGTCGCGGTGTCGGGCACCTCGGTCAGCCCGCCCATCTACGACACCCTGGCCTTCCTGGAGCAGGACGAGGTGCTCGCCCGCATCGACAACTGCCTCGAGTTTCTGGCACAGGTCAGCGCGCGCTAGCCTGTTACCGGCGGTCGAGCTCCGACACCAGCCACCGATACGTGGCCTCGGCGTCGGTGTCCTCGAACTCGAAGCCCGCGTCGAGCAGCTTGCGGGGGACGGCGCGCACCGACGCCAAGAACAGGTTGTCGGCCAGCTCACCGAGGGCGCCGCGGAGCGCCCAGCGCGGGGTGTGGGTGAGCACGGGGCGGTGCAGGACCCGACCCAGTGCCTTGAGCCACTCCTTGTTCGGCCGGGGCTCCGGGACCGTGCCGTTGAAGGCGCCCTCGCAAGACTCGTTGTCCAAGAGGAACTCGAAGGCGCGCACCGTGTCGCGGATGCTGAGCCACGAGGTGTACTGGCGGCCGTGGCCGAGCCATCCGCCGAGCCCGATCCGGAACGGTTTGACCATCAGGGGGAAGGCCCCACCGGTGGGAGAGAGCACGATGCTCATCCGCAGCACCGCCGCCCGGCATCCCAGCCGGGTGGATGCCAGGTGCGCCTCCTCCCAGGCCTGTGCCAACTCCGCCAGGAACCCGGTGCCCGGGGGAACCGACTCGTCGAGCACCTCGTCGCCGCGATCACCGTAGAGCCCGAGGTGGCCGACCCCGATGAACACCTTGGGCGGCCTCGCGACCTCCTCGAGGGCCTGGAGCAGGGTCGCGGTCGCGTCCACCCGACTCTCCCGCAGGGTACGGCGCCGAGCCTTGGTCCAGGGCCGATCGGCAATCGAGGCACCGGTGAGGTTGAACACCGCGTCCAGCCCATCGAGCCGCTCGGGCTTGTGGACCTTTTTCAACGGATCCCACTGGATCTCATCGGCCCGCCGCGGCTTCTGCCGGCTGAGGACCAGGACCTCGGCGCCGCGATCGCGTAGAGACCTCGTGAGCCAGGTCCCGATCATCCCGGTGCCCCCGGTTATGGCGACCTTCGGAATCGTGGCTCCGCCTCCTGCTCCTGAATGTGACCCTCCGGACAGGTACAGTCCCTGGCGCGGTTGGTCAAGCCCCGTCCTCCAGTGTCCCTTCGACGGGGTCCGGGCGCAGCATTACAAGGGTGCTCTTTGAATGGAGACCCCCACGTCATGTCCGACATCGAGACCGAGCCCAAACCGACGCCACACGTCCCGACGGGATCGGACTACGTGAGCGACCGTGATTTTGTCGACTTCCCGATCTCTCCGGAGACCCTGCGCGGAATCCACGGCCTTGGCTACAAGACCGCCACCGCAGTGCAGGCTGCCGCCATCGAGCCGGGGCTCGCCGGGAAGGATCTGATCGTCCGCGCCAAGACCGGAACCGGAAAGACGGCGGCCTACTGCATCCCCCTCATCGAGCGCATCGAGGATGGGGAGCGAATCACCCGGGCGATCGTCCTGGCCCCCACCCGCGAGCTGGCACAGCAGATCGCGGAAGAGTGCCGGGGGTTGGCCGCGTACCGCGACCTCACCTTCGCGGTTCTGGTCGGCGGGATGCCAATGCCGCCCCAGATCAAGGCCCTCCGGGAGGGCGCCGAGATCGTCGTGGGCACCCCGGGCCGGGTCCTCGACCACCTGCGTCGTGGAAACCTGGACCTCTCCCATGTCCGCATGGCGAGCCTGGACGAAGCGGACGAGATGCTCTCCATGGGTTTCTACGAGGACGTCACCTCCATCGTCGACGCCTGTCCCGATGACCGCCAGCTCATGCTGCATTCGGCCACCATCAGCCACGACACCCAGCGCCTGATCACCCGATACGCACAGGAGCCCGAGGAGATCTACCTCTCCACCGACGCCGACCAGGTCGAGGGCATCGAGCACGTCATCTACGAGACCAACGCCGGGTTCCACAAGGCCCGGGCGCTGCTCTACCTGCTCGACATGGAAGACCCCAACTCGGCGATCATCTTCTGCAACACCCGCGAAGATGCCGCGATGGTGGCAGCGTTCCTCGATCGGCAGGGCCTGGACGTGCAGCTACTCTCCGGAGAGCTCCCCCAGGGCCAGCGCAACCGGGTCATGAACAAGGTGAAGCGAGGCGAGGTCCGTTTCCTGGCCTCGACCGACGTCGCCTCCCGCGGCATCGACATTTCCGACCTCAGCCACGTCATCAACTACGCGCTGCCGCAGGATCCCTCCCTGTACCTGCACCGGATCGGTCGCACCGGACGCATCGGCAAACAGGGCACCGCGATCAGCCTCGTGGGCGCCACTGACCTCAACACCCGGCGGATGTTGGAGGGGGTCCACGGGATCGAGTTCACCGTGAAGGAGTTCCCCGATCCCGAGACCTGCGTGCAAATGCGGGTCGAGCGCCAGGCCCAACAGATCCGGAACGCGCTCGGAACCATGGCGTTCGAGGCGTACCTTCCCACCGTGCGGGCGCTCATCCAGCGCGAGGACGGGGAGGCGCTCCTTGCCGCCACACTTCGGGCCTTCTTCCAATGGGATCGGGTCCGCAGGGCGAAGATGAGCGACGTCGACTCCCTCGGGGCGCTGGACCAGGCACGAGAAGAGAAGCGAGAGCGCAGGAAGAAGGGCCCCAGGCCACCCCGTCCGCCCCGCCGGCAGCAAAGGACGGAGAGCAGCGATCTCGACGCCCTGCTGGTGACGGGGGATGCCCCCAAGTCACCTTCCCGGAAGCGCAAGAAGGGGGGAAAACGCTCGAAGGACAAGAAGGGCGACACCGGCATGGAGGATCTCGATGCCTTCCTCTCCATCGAATGACGTCTCCCCGCCCGAATCGCCTCAACGCCTGTTCGAGTCCCTCCAGGGGTGCAGCCGCGTCCTGTTGACCGGACCCCTCGAGCCAGATGGCGACAGCGTGGGCGCATGCCTCGCGCTGCAGCGTCTCCTGCACCACTGTGGCGTGGATGTCGATGTCGGAGGCATACCCACCTACCGCTACCTCTGGATGCCCGGCGCGGCAGACATGATCCCAGACCAGGACCTCCGCCCGGACTACGACGCGGTGGTGGTGCTCGACGGCGACAGACACCGGCTCACCCGTGAGGCCTCGGCCGCCTTCGCCCGAGCCGGGGTGAAGGGCATCGTCGATCACCACGCGTCCACCCGCTCCGATGGGTACACCCACGCCTGGATCGACCCGGAGGCCACCAGCGTCTGCGAGATGCTCTACGAGCTCGTCGTCGCGAAGCACATGGACATCGACCACGATCTGGCGGCGCTGCTGTACGTCGGCGCGATCTTCGACACCGGCGGTTTCCGCTACTCCAACACCACCCCTGCCACCCACCGCATGGCAGCCCGATTGCTCGAGGTCGGCATCGACCATGCTGGTATCTGTGCCCGGATCCTCCTCGAGCACCGCGAGCCGGCCCTCCGTGTGGCCGGCGAGGTGTACTCCAACGCCGAGCTGCACCTGGACGGCACCCTGTCCATCGGCTCCCTGTGCAAGGCGACCGCGAAACGCCTCCGCCTGGTGCCGGGCGACCTCGAGGGGTTGGTGGACTCCCTGGTGTACACCTCCGGGGTGGAGGTGGCGGTGTTGTTGGTGGAGCGCGCGCCGCGACTCGTGAAGGCCAGCCTCCGCAGCCGAGGACGGGTGAACGTCGCCTCCGTCGCCCAGATGCTGAGCCCCTCCGGTGGTGGACACACCAAGGCGGCCGGTGCTGTCATCGAGGCCACCCTCGCCGAGTCGCGCCAACGCGTCGTCGATGTGGTGACCCCCGAGCTCCGCAGCTCCCACGCCGCCGCTGGTTAGCTTCGGGTTGCCAGCCGCTCTTGAAGCGCCGCCTCGTCGCGCGGGAAGTACCGCATGGACACCAACAGCGCGATGCCGCAGAACACCCAGAACAGGTTGGCTACGTGGAACGCGGTCAACCGCCCGAAGGACGCGATGAGCACCGCGATGATGGCGGGACCCAGACCCTTGCCGAGGTCGTCGGCCAGGTTGTAGAGCGCGAAGGCGGTGCCCCGGGTCTCGGGGGCGTTGACGTCGAGCAGCATCGTCCGCACGCAGGGGCCGGTGATCGTGATGGTGAAGCCGGTGAGCACGGCCAGGATGAGCGGCACGGTGAACGAGCCGCCCGGCCATGACAGGAGCAGGGCGGTCGGCACGATGCCCACCAGGGTGCTCCCGCCCGCGAGGAGCGGTAGCAGCCGGGGTGAGCGGTTGTAGAGCCACCCCCCCAGGATCCCGCCCACCAGCCCACCGACGATGGCGGCGCCGCCGATGGCCATCACGATGAGGGTGGCCTCCTGCACCGTGTAGCCCTTCTCCTGTGCGTAGAAGTCGTTGAGGAACACGAAGAACACGCCCCATGGCACCGTGCCGGGGATGCCTTGCAGGAAGATCAGCAGGTTGGTGGGCGTGCGGAAGATCTCGCCCACCTTGGACAAATCGATACGGGCACCGTAGACCTCACCCTCGGCCAGGCGGTCTTTCAGGGCCTCCTCGGTGCGCCCCCGCTCGGGCTCGCGGACGGTGAATGCGAACAGCAGCCCGATCAGGAAATTGGGGGCCGCCACGATCATGAACGGCAGCCGCCAGCCGTGCTCGGGGCCCACGAAGCCGGCGATCAGCTGCCCGATGGCAATGCCGAGCCCCATCGCGAAGCCGATGACCGCCACCGCCGTGCCGCGCGAGCGAGCCCCGAAGAGGTCGCCGAGTAGTGAAAAGGCCAGCGGGAGTGCGCCGCCGATGCCGATGCCCGTAAGTGCTCTGAGCCAATAGAGCTGCTCGTAGGTCTCGACGAAGCCGGTGAGGAAGCACGGAAGCTCGCCCACGAGGACGACCGCGACGAAAAGGGGCTTTCGGGGCAGCCGGTCCGTCATGACGCCGACCGCCATCGCCACCACGCCGCCGAGCATCCAGAAGATCAGCGCGATGTCGCCACCCAGCTTCACGTCGCGCTCGACCGCGTCGAAGCCGAACTCGTCGGCAATGGCGGTGAGGTTGGGCGCCAGCAGGTTCTGGTCGGCGAAGAGGAACAGGCAGGCCAGGCCCAGCAGGGTCATGGTCCACAGGTCACGCTTGCTCATGGGCGCTCCCATTGCGCCCCATCTTCCCTCATCCGGGCGCCCGCGTGGCGGCGGCTTCCTCCTGTTCGACCAGGGTGGTGGTCAGGAACTCGAAGGCGTCGTCCACGGAATCGGTCCGGTACACCAGGTCCACGTCCTTGGGGGCAATGGTCCCGAAGCGCACCATGGTGTCCAGGTGCAGCACCTCGTCCCAGTACTCGCGCCCGAAGAGCACCACCGGCAGGGCGTTGTGGATCTTGCCCGTCTGGACCAGGGTGAGGGACTCGAACATCTCGTCCATGGTCCCGAAGCCGCCCGGGAAGACCACCAGCCCCTTGCACAGGTAGAGGAACCACAGCTTGCGGGTAAAGAAGTAGTGGAACTCGAAGCTAAGCTCCGGGGTGGCGTAGTCGTTCACGCCCGGCTCGAAGGGAAGCGAGATCCCCAGCCCCACTGAGCGCCCCTTCTTCACCATGCTGGCCCCGCGGTTGGCGGCTTCCATGATCCCCGGTCCACCGCCCGACGTGATGTAGTAGCCGCGCTTGCCGTCCCGCCCGAGGCTCCACTCGGTGAGCCGGCGGGAAAGCTCCACCGCGTGGTCGTAGTAGGGCGAGAGACGGGCGACGGCCTCGGTGCGCTGCAACTCGGCGAGGAGCGTGGCGTCGTCCGGGTCGGCCTCCAGGGCGGCGCGCGCCTCCGCCACCCGAGCCTCGGACTCCTCTCGCGTGCGGACCCGGGCCGAGCCGAAGAACACCAGGGTGTTCTTGATGCCGTGGCGCCGGAACCGCTGCCGGGTCTCCTCGTACTCACACAGGATGCGGATGTGCCGGGCTGCGGGCGAGTTCAGGAACTCCAGGTTCTTGTACGCCTTGGGAGGGTACTGGGCCATGCGCGCCTCCGTGGGAAGCACGCATCTTAATGGGTTGGCTCCCCCGGCGGGGCGTCAGTCGCGGGTCGGGCTGGGGAGCGGCGTGAGCGAGGACGCGTGCAGTTGGGCTCGAAGCACCAGGAAGCGCTCGCCGGTGCGGGGATCGATGTTCTCGCCGCCGGTCGGTTGGAAGCCGACATCCTGGTAGAGCTTGATGGCGCGGCGGTTGTCGTCGCCGACCATCAGGTTCACCGCACGCAAGCCCTTGCTACGCAGGCGGTCCAAGACGCCCAGCACGAACTTCTGCCCCAAGCCGCGTCCGCGCCAGCCGGGGCGGATCCCCATGGAGACGATGTTGACCTCGTTGGGACGGTCCCAGCACCGCATGCACACGCAGGTGCCGATCACCATGTCGTCGGCACTCAACAGGAAGACCCGCCCATACCGCAGGAAGGCGGCAGCGGTGTAGTGGGAGAAGGTAGATTCGGAGAAGGTCTGGAGGTCGATCTCGATCAGGGTCCGGATGAGCTCTTCCCGAGCTTCGGTGACCTCTTCAACGTGGATGGCGTACTCGATACCGGCGTCAGTCACAATCCGGAAACTCTCCATCCTGTTCTCCCTAACCTGGGAATGCACCATAGGGGGCTGACCGGAGGGTGTCAAACGGCTCGGACGGTGTCCGGATGAGGCGCCCGTTTTCGGCTTGGATCCTCGAACCCTGTCGCGGCGCGCGCGCCGTGTCCCCCCCTGAGAGCCCCGTGTTAGGGGTCCCGTCCGCATTGGAGGTCCCGTTGCCGCAGCGTCCCGACTTCGCGGCCCACCGCGCCCAACTCCTGGCCCATCTCGCCGAGGACGAGGCGGTGCTCCTCTTTGGAGGTCCCCATCACCTCCGGAACGCCGACTCCGAATACCGCTACCGAGCCGACTCGGACATCTACTGGCTTTCGGCTTGGGAGGACCCCGAGGTAGCGCTGTTCCTCCGTCCCGGGGACGAGCCGTTCACCCTGTTCTGCCAAGCCCGTGACCCGGAGCGGGAGCAGTGGACCGGTGTGCGGCCTGGACCCGAGGGGGCGATCGCAGAGTGGGGGGCCGATGCGGCCTATCCCTACGATGCACTCGCCGAGCACCTGCCTCGGCTGCTGCAGGGCGTCGCCACCCTGCATTATGCGTTCGGGCGGGAGCACCAACACGACCTGTTGCTGCTCGGGGCAATCAACAAGGCCGCCAAGGCGGCACGGCACAACGGCCTGGGGGTGCCCGAGACCTTCCACAGCCCCCGGCTACTCCTCCACGAGC
Organism: Deltaproteobacteria bacterium; assembly: GCA_019307545.1. Taxonomy (GTDB): domain Bacteria; phylum Myxococcota_A; class UBA796; order UBA796; genus JAFDJI01. Next base: position 12,303 of record JAFDJI010000020.1, read on the forward strand.
TACGGCTGCGCAAGAACGACGAGGAGCTTTTACTGCTGCGGGAGGCTGCGCGAATCACCGTCGCCGCCCACAAAGCCGCGATGGCGTGGGCTGCGCCCGGGCGGTTCGAGTACCAGGTCGAGTCCCTGATCGACTTCATCTTCCGGAAGGAGGGCGGCACCGGGCCCGGGTACAACACCATCGTCGCCGGTGGGGCCAACGCGTGTGTCCTCCACTACACCTCGAACACCCAGGAGCTCCGCGACGGCGATCTGGTGTTGATCGACGCCGGCTGCGAGTACGGGTACTACACCGCCGACGTGACCCGAACGTTCCCGGCCAACGGGAAATTCACCGAGCCGCAGCGCCAAATCTACGAGCTTGTGCTGAAGGCCCAGTTGGCAGCGATCGACGCCGTGAGGGCCGGGCAGCCCTACAACGCGATGCACGATGCCGCCGTGCGGGTGCTCACCGAGGGCATGGTGGAGATCGGCCTGCTCGAGGGCGAGGTCGACACGCTGATCCACGAGGAGACCTACAAGAAGTACTACGTGCACGGCACCGGACACTGGCTGGGCCTCGACGTGCACGACGTGGGCGCCTACGGGCGCAAGGGCGAGAGCCGGCCCCTGGAGCCGGGAATGCTCTGCACGGTGGAGCCCGGCTTGTACATCGGCCCCGAGGACGAGGACGCACCGGAAGCGTTCCGGGGGATCGGGATCCGCATCGAAGACGATGTCCTGGTGACGGATGGGGATCCAGAGATCCTCACCGCGGGGGTCCCCAAAGACGTGGAGGCGGTCGAGGAAGCCTGCCGCTCGGCAACCCCATTCACGGGGATGGTCTCCGACTGACCGGCTCCCGCACATGGAAGGTCCGCATCACCTCCGTGCCTGCTTGGCGGCGGCTGGCCTGCTGTTGGGGCTCCTCGCCGCGGGATGCCGCAACCCGACCGTTCCCGAGGTCGTGGTCTACACCTCGGTGGACCAGCCCCACGCCCAGCCGGTGCTGGAGGCCTTTCAGGAGTGGTCCGGGATCCGGGTCCGCCCGGTCTACGACGTCGAGGCTTCCAAGACTACGGGCCTGGTACAGCGGCTCGCCGCGGAGCGCGATCAGCCCAGGGCGGACGTCTATTGGAGCTCCGAGGTAGCCCAGACCCTCTGGCTCAGCGACCAGGGCGTCCTCGCCAGCTGGCATGAAATGGGGCTACGCGCCCGGGTGATCCTCGTGAATACCGACCGGGTGGCGGAGGCCCGAACCCCCACCCGCCTGTGGGACCTGGTCGACGAACGGTGGGCAGAGGGGGAGGTGGCCGTCGCCAACCCGCTCTTCGGGACCACATTCACCCACGCGGCCGCCCTGTATGCCACCCTGGGCCCGGAGCGCACCCGCGCGTTCTTCCAGACGGTCCGGGACGGTGGCACCCGGGTCGTGGACGGCAACGCCACGGTCCGCGACCTGGTCGCCAGTGGCGAGGTCGCGGTGGGTCTCACCGACAACGATGACGCCGCCGGCGCGATCCGGCGCGGCGCGCCCGTGCGGGTGGTCGTCCCGGGGAGCGCCGAGGACGGCGCGCTCTTCATCCCGGGCACGGTGGCGCTGGTGGCAGAAGCGCCCAACCCGGCGCAGGGCCGTGCACTTGTCGACTACCTGCTCTCGGAGGAGGTCGAGCGCGGCCTGATCGAGGTGGGCTTCTTCCACGCCTCGGTGCGGTCCCCGCCTCCCGGAGCCGAAATCTCCTGGCCCGCGGTATCGGAGCAGGTCCCGCGCGCGAGGGAGGAGTTGCGCGAGATGTTCCTCCGGTGAGGGTCACCGCGCGCTCCGAGACCCGCCTGGGGCGGCGCATCGCCGGCGGGCTCACGCTGCTGCCCTACCTGTTGGTGGCCCTCGGTCCGGTGGCGTGGCTCCTGACCTCCCTGTCGGCGGGAGTCCCCGACCAGCTGCTCGGTGCCCGTCCCCTCACCCTCCTCGGCCGGAGCTTCGGACTGGCCCTCGGCGCGTCTGCCCTGGCAACCGGGATCGGCTTCGGGGCCGCACTGTGGATGGCGTCCGGCCACGGCCCATTGCGGCGCGCCGCGCGCGCGACCTACCTCGCACCACTGCTCCTTCCCTCGCACGCAGCCGCCCTGACCTGGGTGGTATTGCTCGGACAGCGGAGCCCACTCCGGCAGGTGCTGGAGGCGCTCACCGGGACATCGGTTTCCCCCTACGGTCTCGGGGCCGCGGTGCTCGTCCTCGCCCTCACGCTCTTCCCCGTGGTCGTGCTGTTTGCGCTCGCCCGGCTCGACACCCTCGAGTCCGCCCTGGTGGAGTCGGGGCGGCTGTTCGCTGCCGACGGGCGGGTCTGGTGGAAGGGGGTCCTCCCGATGGCGCTTCCATCGGCCCTCACGGGCGGAGCGCTCGTGTTCTGCCTCGCACTGGTGGACTTCGGCGTCCCGGCCATGCTCCAGGTCCCGGTCTATGCGATGGAGATCCAGGCCGAGTTCGCCCAGTCGGGCGACCCGGGGCGGAGCACCTGGACAGCCCTGCCCCTGCTCCTGCTCGGGGTCGGATTCCTGCTGGCCGCCCTGGCAAGCGCACGCCAAACCCCGGTGGTCGGCCACCCTGCAACCCGGGGTTCACTACACCGACTCGCCGTGCCCAAGGGTCTGAAGGTGTGGATGGGGATTGCCATGGCGTTCGCGGTCCTCTCGGTCGGTGGACCGGTCGCGGTGCTGGTGATCCAGGCGGGGTCTCCCGCCCCGGTTCTCGAAGCCATTCGCGCCTCCCACGCCGAGTTGGGCCTTTCCCTCGCCGTTGCGCTCGCGGCGGGTCTCCTGGCCGCGCTGATCGCCCTCCCCGTGGCGCGAAGGGTCGCTCCGCCGGGCAACAGGAGCCTCCTCGTACTGTGCCTGCTTCCGCTGGCCATCCCCGCCCCCCTGATCGGCATCGCCCTCGTCCACCTGGGTGCCGTCCCCGGCCTGGCTTCGCTCGCCGATACCGGAGCGTGGCTGGTGCTCGCGCATGTCTGCCGACTCCTCCCCATCGCGTTGATCGCCTTGGCGTTGGACCACAGACGCATCGATCCCCTGCTCCGCGATGCGGCCGCCGTGCATGCGCCGAGCCCCCTCCGCCGCGTCCTTTGGGTGGACCTGCCCCTGGCGGGACCCGGTATGGTGGTGGCCGTGGCCGCGGTGCTGGTGTTCTCCCTCGGAGAGTTGGGGACCACGGTGCTGGTGGCACCTCCGGGGTATGGGACCTTCTCGGTGAAGCTGTTCAACCTGCTCCACTACGGCGCCAGCGAGGTCGCCGCGGGCATGGTCCTCTGCTTGGTGCTGCTGGTCGTCGCCACCTGGGGGGTGGTCCTCACATTGCGTAGCAGGGTGCGCAGATGATCGGGCTTCGGAGCCTGTCGCTGTCCTACGGCGCCATCAGTGCCCTCTCCTCGATCGATCTCGAGATCGAGGCGGGAGAACGGGTCGCCCTGGTCGGCCCCTCGGGAAGTGGCAAGACCCCCCTCCTTCGCTTGGTGGCCGGCCTGGAGAACCCGAGCGCCGGACAGATCGTCCTGTCCGGGCGAACCGCTACCCCGTGGCTGCCTCCCTCGGAGC
>JAFDJI010000021.1 GCA_019307545.1 Deltaproteobacteria bacterium
CCTGATGCTCGACGTCCTTGCCGACCACCTGGAGGAGCCCTGGCCCGTATCGGACACCGTCGGCGGTCTGGTGATCTGGGGCGCGGAGTTGGCCCGGCGATACGACCCGCTCGACGATGCGATCGAGGAGTACTGGGGCGGGGTGGTCGCGGAATCGCTGGAGGGTGACGTGGTGCGCCGGGTGACCCGCACCGGCCGGGAGCTGATTCGGTACACCCAGGTCGCCTTCGCGCCCGGCTCTCCCGAACGGCCCCGCCGTGAAGAGGTCGCGATCACCTCCGAGCTGCGCGACAAGGCGATCGTGGCGCTCGAGGACGGGATCTTGGCCCTCGACCGCTCGATGGAGATGCGCGCGTTGCGCGAGCTCTCCGAGGATGTCCGCGAACTGGCCACCACCGCCGAGAACCTCCGGGAGATGATGGAGGGGGACCCGGACGCGCAAGAGATGTTCGCCCGCCTCGATCGCCTGGAGCGTCAGCTCGCCCAGATGATGGAGAGCGCCGCTCGCCTGAAGGAGGGCGGTCTCAAGGAGTTCGTCAACCAGCGCCAGGGAGAGCTTCAGAGCCTCATCGACGAGATTCGGGAGGCCATCGCCGAGGGCAGGCTCGACGATGCACGGGAGCTGATGGAGCAGCTCACCCGCCAGATCCAGCAGCTCAGCGAGGGCATCCAGGACAACCTGGAGCAGATGATGGCCGAGGAGAGCGATGCCATGGCACAGGCCCAGGACTTCCTCGAGCAGTTGGAAGAGCTGGAGGAGAAGCAGCTCGCGCTCCAAGAGGAGGTCCGGGAGCTCCGCCAGCAGGGCGATGCCGGCTCGGCCGAACGTGCGGAACAGCTGTGGGAGGAGATCGAGCGTCGAGCGGAACGACTCGCCGAGCGAGGGCAGGCGTACGGCGAAGGGCTGGAGAAGGCGGGTCGCGCCTTCCATGAGCAGGAGGTTGCGGGCGCTGCATCCGATCAGCTCGAGCACTTGCGCGAGTCGGCAAGCGCGCGGGACTTGAACGGGGTGCGGCAGACCATTCCCCGGGCCCAACTCGACTGGCGACTTGCCGAGGCGCGGCACGAGAGGGAGGCGGCCCGGGCCCGAGGCAAGCTGTCTGGGCCGGGGCAGCGCGAGGTCTGGCAGATCCAGCGGGAGCTCCAGGAGCTGGAGGAGCTGGTGGAGGCGCTGGAGCAGACCTCCTCGGGCCTCGATCCCGAGACCCAGGAGCAGGTGCGTGGGCAGCGCCAGCGACAGCAACAGCTTGAAGGGGAGCTTCAGGGCGCCCGCCAGCAGGCACGGCAGCTCCAGCAGGGTTTCCCGGTCCGTCCCGAGGGACTGCAGGAGGGCCTCCGGGACGCGGGCGAACAGATGGGGCAGGCCAGCGAGGATCTGGGTCACGCGCGGCCCATGCAGGCGGAAGGGGCCCAGGAGATGGCCGCTCAGCGCATTCGGGATGCTCGGGAGTCGCTGGAGCGGGCCATGGAGCAGGCGCGCCAGCAGGCCATGCAGCTGAGCGAGCCCTCCCAACGCGAGCCGTGCGACGAATGCGACGGTGGCGAGGGCAGCAGGGACTCCCGCGCCGAGGTGGAGATCCCCAGCCCCGAGGAGTTCCGTACCCCCGAGGAGTACCGGCGCGCGCTGCTGGAGGGGATGCAGCGGCGCGGCGGAGGCGGCCTCCATCAGTCAGGGCCGTCACTGTCTGGAGGCCAACGACGTGCCCTGCGCGGTGGAGGTGGTGGAGGCCCTCGAAGCCGCCACCTCCGCGGACCCGGACGAGGTGGCATTTGCCGCGGAGGTCGCCTTCTTCGACGGCCGGTTCGAGGAAGCCCTCGATCTGGTCACCCGCGCGGCGGAGGCCGGTTGGGAGGACCGCTACGACGAGGTGGCGCTCTACGAGCGCACCCGCGAGGTCACCGCGGATTGGACCGATATCGAGCGCGGACGATTCCGTGTTCGCTACCAGCCCGGGATCGACGCGGTGCTCCTCGACGACGCGGCGAGGACGCTGGAGCTGTCGGAGCGCAACGTCACCCCGTTGCTGGGGGATCCGCCTCCGGGCCGGCTGGACCTGGAGGTCTACCCCGATGGCCGGTCCTTCATCGCCGCCTCGTCCCTGAGCAAGCATGACGTGCAGACCACCGGAGTGGTCGCCCTGTCCAAGTGGTCCCGGCTGCTGATCACCTCCCCGCGAGCCCTGGGGCGTGGCTACACCTGGCAGGACACCGTCGCCCACGAGTACATCCACCTGGTGGTCACCTACCAGACCGGGGACAAGGCGCCGGTGTGGCTCCAGGAGGCCATCGCCAAGTACCTGGACAACCGTTGGCGCACCGGTCGCGATGGCTTCCGGGTCTCGGTGGGCTCCCAGGCGTTGCTCGCAGACGCGATCCGAACCGACCAGTTCGTGAGCTTCGAGAAGATGCATCCCTCCCTGGCCATGCTCGACAGCCAGGAGGAGGCTGCCCTGGCCTACGCGCAGCTTGCGACCTTGATGGCCTACGCCTTTGACCGCGGGGGAGACGGCGTGCTGCTGCGGGCGCTGCCCATGGTGAAGCGAGGGGTGGACCCCCGGGATGCCTTGGCCACTGCCGCGGGCGCATCGAGCTTCGAGTCCCTGGAGGCCGGCTGGAAGCAGTACATCCGAGGACTCGACCTGGTGGGGCGGAAGCTACACGCCATGCCCACCGTGCTCGATGGTGGCGACGAGATCGATACCGACCCCCTGTTGCACGACCGGGAGGACCTGGCCCGCTACGTTCGCCTCGGTGACCTGCTGCGGACGCGGGAGCGATATGGTGCGGCGCTGGTCGAGTATCGAAAGGCCATCCCCGCCGACGAGCCCCGTGGACCCCTGCTGTCCAACCGCATCGCCCAGGTCCACCTGGCCCTGGGGGACCTGGACCTCGCCAGGCAGGCCCTCGAGGAGTCTCTCGTCGACTACCCGGAGTTCGCGCTCACCCACAAGACCCTGGGCGCGATCCTGCGTGCACGCGGCCAGAAGCGCCTCTCGCTGCGCTCCTATGAGCGGGCCCGGGAACTCAACCCCTTCGACTCCGAGGTGCAGCGGGCGCTCTCCGAGCTGTACGCGGAGTTGGGGGACGAGAACGCGGCTGCCCGTCACATGCGATACCTGCGCATCTTGCGCCCGAACATCTGACTGGAGGATCCATGGACGACGTCGCCCTGTTCGAGGAGCTGGCGCCGACGCGGGAAGCGCTGCTCGACGTCATCGGGCAGGTGGTGGTGGGCCAGCGTCGGGTGATCGATCTCATGCTCACCGCGCTGCTGTCCGACGGGCACGCTCTGTTCATCGGGGTGCCGGGTCTGGCGAAGACGCTGTTGGTCCGCACGGTGGCCGACACCGTCGGCGTGTCCTTTGGCCGCATCCAGTTCACCCCCGACCTGATGCCCTCGGACATCACCGGCACCGAGGTCTTGGAGGAGGACCGCACCACGGGCCGGCGCGCGCTGCGGTTCGTGAAGGGGCCGGTGTTCACCAACCTCCTCCTCGCGGACGAGATCAACCGCACCCCGCCCAAGACCCAGGCGGCGCTGCTGCAGGCGATGCAGGAGCGTTCGGTGACCGCGTCTGGCCATACGCACAAGTTGGAACCGCCGTTCTTGGTATTCGCGACCCAGAACCCCATCGAGCAGGAGGGGACCTACCCGCTTCCCGAGGCCCAGCAGGACCGGTTCATGTTCTCCATCCGGGTGGACTACCCGGACACGAAGGAGGAGGAGGAGATCGTCCGCCGCACTACGGTGGGGGAGATGCCCACCGCGCACCAGGTACTGGACGGGGAGCGGCTGCTCCAGTTCCAGCAGGTCCTCCGCCGACTCCCTGCGAACGGCGACGTGGTGTCGTACTGCGTGCGCCTGGCCCAGGCGACGCGCCCCGGGTCGGGCTTCCCGTCCACCCAGTGGATTCGGTGGGGTGCGGGTCCGCGCGCCAGCCAGTACCTGGCGATCGGCGCCCGGACCTGGGCCGCGTTGCACGGCAATGAGGTCCCAACCCGCGAGGACGTTCGCAAGGTCGCCGAATCGGTATTGCAGCATCGCATCGTGCTCAACTTCGAGGCCGAAGCCTCGGGGCTCGACGCCGCAAAGGTGGTCCGCCAACTCCTGGAAGAGGTCGGCTGAGCGGTGCCCTGGGATCCCATCGTGCTCTCCAGGGTGCGGCACCTGCACCTCAAGGCCCGCATCCTCACCGATGACCTGATGATGGGGGAGCACCGCTCTCGCCGCGTCGGATCGGCGGTGGAGTTCGCGGACTACCAGGAGTACCTGCCCGGGATGGACCTGCGTCACCTGGACTGGCGGGTTCTGGCACGGTCCGACCGGCTGGTGGTGAAGCGCTTCGAGACCGAGACCCAGCTTCCCTGCACCATCGTGCTCGACCTGTCCGGGGACCTCTCCACCGGGGAGACCGCTAGGGGTGGATATGCGCCGTTGGAGGACTCCAAGGCTGGGTATGCGATCACCCTGACCGCGACGCTGCTGTACTGGCTCCATCGCCACGGTGAGCGGGTGGGGCTGGAGGTGGTCGCCGGCAACGAGGTCCTGCACCGGTCGCTACCCCCCCGGTCCGGGCGTCGTCATCTCCAACTGCTGTTCCTGGTCCTCGCCGCGGCGAAGCCGGGGGGGGTCGCCGACCTGCAGCCCGCGCTCACCCGGGTGGGCGGTCGGGTGACCCGCCGCGGCTGGGTCGGGGTGGTCAGCGACGGCATGGAGGAGCCGGCCCGCTGGCTTCCCGCGCTCAGCGCTTTCGCGCGCCGCGGGACCGATCTGCGTTTCTTCCACCTGTACGACCGGGGAGAGTGGACCCTGAGCTTTCGCCAACCCTCCCTCTTCTACAGCCCCGAGGGTGGGGACCCCCTGGCGGTGGACCCGGGCGGAGCGCGCTCCGCCTTCGAGGAGGTGGTGGACGAGTACGTGGCGGAGGTACGCGGTGGCGTGGTGCGCTGGGGCGGCCAGTACCTGCTGGTCCCCACCGACCGGCCCATGGAGATGGTGATCCGTCGCGCGGTGCTCGGCCGTACCGAACCTCCGGGTGCCCCGTGGCGCTGAGCCTGCTGGTACCGGCGGCGCTGGCGCTCTCGGCGCTGGTGATCCTGCCGTTGATCGCCCACATGGCGCGTCAGACCCCGCGGGAGCGACGGCCTTTCGGCGCCATGCTCCTCCTGGAGCGGGTTGTGAAGCGCCTCAGACGTCGTCGGCGCGTGAAAGACTGGTTCCTCCTCCTGCTCCGGATCCTCGCGCTTCTAGCGGTGGTGTTCGGGGCGGCCGGCCTGCGTTGGTCCTATACCGGTGGCGTTCCCGAGTTCGGCGGGAGTGGGCGGGTGGTGGTGATCGTGGACCGGTCCATGTCGATGTCCCTGTCCGACGAGGGCACCACGCTGTTGGCGCGCGCGCGAAGCGGCGCAATCCAACTCGTCCGGGAGCTGCCCGCGGGGACCCTGGTGGGGGCGGTGGTGTTCGGGAACGAGGCGGACCGTCTCGCTCCCTCCCTGACCACCGACCACGAGCGGGTGATCGCCGCCCTCGAGGAGGTGCAGCCCGGAGGAGGCACCTCGAACCTGCGCGCGGCGTTGCTGGAGGCGCGGCTCCTTCTGGGTGGGGAGGTCGGCGAGGTGTTGGTGTTCTCGGACGAGGCCGGCCCGCGGATGGTGGCGGAGGCGACCGGGGAGCTCAAGCGCCTGGTGGAAGCGGGAAGCGCGGTGATACCTCGCCCGGTGAAGGGGAACCCGCCACGCAACGTCGCCGTCATCAGCGCGGTGTACGGGGACGGCATCGAGGGGGGGCAGGTCACGCTGCGGATGGCCAACTTCGGCCCCGACCCGGTGGAGGTGGCGTGCGAGGTGGTGCTCCCGGACGGCGCCGAGATCCCGATCTTCGTGGACCTGCCCCCCGAGGGAGAAGGCGAGGAGCGGATCACGGTGCCTCCCGAGGCCTTGGGCGGGGTGGGACGTGCCACCTGCGAGGACCCGGACCTTCCCTTCGATGACGCTCGCTACTTCCACCTCCCACGGGTGGGGGCCTCCCGGGTTTTGGTGGTCGATGGCGATCCCGGGGACACCCCGGTGCGTTCCGAGGTCTACTTCCTCGAGCGGGCGCTCGCGCCCTGGGGTGGCCTGCGTACCGGAGTGCGCCCCGACGTGGTCACCCCCGCGGGGCTTACGGACCTCGACCCGGAGACCCACCGGGTGGTGTTCCTCACCAACGTTGCCGACCCCCGGCCGGTCGGCCCCCGCCTCATCGAGTTCGTCCGCAAGGGCGGAAACCTGGTGATCAGCGGTGGGGACAACGTCACCGCGGAGCGCTACAACGCGGCGCTGGCCACCATCCTCCCCGCGGCGGTGCGCAAGCAGCGGTCCCTGGCCGCCCCGGGAGAGGAGGGCATCCCGCTCGCACTGCCGGCCGCCGAGCACGAGCTGTTCAGGCCCTTCTCCCGCGGGGGTCGCGCGGGGTTCGGTCGGGTTCGGTCCACCCGGGTACTCACCTTCGAGCCCTACCAGGAGACCGACGAAGTGCAGACCCTGGCCCGGTATGTCGGGGGAATGCCCGCCCTGGTGGAGCGGCGGGTGGGCAGCGGGAGCGTGCTGGTGTGGACCAGCACGGTGGACCTCGGGTGGAGCAATCTGCCCCTCCAGGCGGTGTTCATGCCCCTGGTCCAGGGCCTGGTCACCTACTTGGGGGGCGAGGCCGGGGGAGGCACCGCGCGGTTCGACGCCATGGTCGGGGAACGCGTGGTGGTGCCGCTGCCGGACGTGGTGATGGAGCCGGACGTGCTCGGGCCGGACAAGAACCCGGTGCGCAGCCGCATCGAGGGCTCAAACCTGGTGTTCGTGCCGGAGCGTCCGGGGGCCTACGCGCTGTCCCTGGAGAGCGGGCCTGCCTTGGCCTGGGTTGCGGTGAACGTCTCCCCCGACGAGAGCGACGTCCGTTCCTACGACTCGGTGGCGGCCGTGGAGAAGGAGTTGAATCCGGAGATGTTCCTCCGCCACCTGGACCTGTCTTCGGGGCTCTTCGGACTCGCGCTGGTGCTGATGTTGCTCCAGGCGCTGGTGGCCGTGCGGGGTGTTTCGTGACGTCCCGACGTGCGCTGCTCGCCGGGCTGGTGGCCGGGCTGGCCTTGCCGCGCATCAGCCTCGCCTTCGGCAGGGCCAGCAAGGTGGACATCGCCGAGCTGGACATCCCCGGCACCCTGTCCCGGCCGAATGCGTGGACACGGATGTTGTACGAGGTGGTGCACACCACCTCCGTGGAGTGCGAGCCACGTTCGGTCCGGATCGCGCCCGACGATCCGGAGCTGTTCGAACATCCCTTCGCCGCCCTCGTCGGCCGCGAGGCGTTGGACGGGCCCACCACCGAGGGGTTGGGTCAGCTGGCCCGATACCTGGCCTACGGCGGGTTCCTGTTCATCGACGAGACGACGGGCGCTGAGTCCAGCGCCTTCGACGAGGCGGTGCGCGACCTTTGCGGCATCCTGTTCCCCACCCGGCCCCTGTCGCCCCTGCCCACGGATCACTCGGTGTACCGGTCCTTCTTCCTCTTGGACCGCCCTGTGGGTCGGGTCGCCCGTTTCCCCTACCTGGAGGGGATCACGGTGGGGAACGTCTGCCCCGTCATCTACTGCCGCAACGACCTCAGCGGGGCTTTGGAGCGAGGCGACGACGGAAGGCACCGCTACCCGGTGGTGCCCGGAGGGGAGTGGCAACGTCGCGAGGCGGTGAAGCTCGGGATCAACCTCATCCTCTACGCGCTCACCGCCAACTACAAGAAGGACCAGGCCCACGTTCGCCAGCTCATGCTGGATGGGCGGTTGGAATGATGGACTGGTGGCTGGGCGGCTCCCTGGGCCCTGGGGGCGAGTTGGTGTGGACCTCGCCGGAGTGGGTGGTGGTGCTCGCGGCCGCGGCGGCCCTGGTGGCGTTGGGGCTTGCCTGGATCGGCGAGCGGTGGTGGGTTGCCCGGCTGGGCGAGGCGTTGGCGTGGGCGCTGGCGCTGGCGGCGTTGGTGGTGGCGCTGGCGCGACCGGTGTGGCTGGAGGAGGAGGGGCGTTTGGAGCCGGGACGGGTGGCGGTGCTCATCGATTCGTCTCGGTCGATGGCCATCCTGGAGGAGGGCACCCCGCGAGTGGAGTTAGGTGCCGCCATCGCGGATCGCCTGGATGGTGAGGATGTGGACCTCTACCATTTCGGCCACGATCTGGGCGTGGGCCGGCCGAGCGCGGCGGAGGAGCCCGGGACCGACCTGGAAGGTGCGTTGGATGCGCTCCGGGAGCGGGTGGCCGGGGAGCGGCTCGCCGGTGTGGTGGTGATCACCGACGGTCTGGACCGGGGGCTGTTGCGACGCCGATTCCAGGAGGAGGGTCCGACGGCTTCGGCACTCGACCTACCCGGCCCGCTGACCGTCTACCAGGCCGGTTCGGCCGGTGACGTCCGCGACCTGGCGGTTCGAAAGGTAGATACCGGTGGCTTCGCGTTCCTGCGCAGTCCCTTCCTCATCCGGGCCCGCATCGAAGGGGTCGGGTTCGGGGGACGGACCATCTCCGCGGCCCTGCAGCGGGACGGGCTGCCGGTCACCGAGGAGCGGGTGCGCCTGGATGCCGAGGGAATGGGGGAGGTGGAGTTCCTCGTCCAGCCCGACCAGGTGGGGCGGTTCAACTATGCGGTGACCGTGCCGACCTACCAGGACGACGCGGTGCCCGCGAACAACACCATGCCCATCGTGGTGAGCGTGGTGCGCGACCGCATCCGGGTGCTCCAGGTGGTCGGGCACCCCTCCTGGGACGTGAAGTTCCTGAGACGGTTCCTCAAGGGGGACCCGTCGGTGGACCTGGTGTCGTTCTTCATCCTCCGTACCCAGCGGGACATGGACGGCAGCTACCACCAGGACGAGCTGTCCCTCATCGAGTTCCCCCACGAGCGGCTTTTTTCCAGCGACCTGCACGACTTCGACCTGGTGGTGTTCCAGAACTTCGACCACCAGCCGTACTTTCGGTACGACTCCCACCAACTCTTGCGGAACATCCGCCGGTACGTCGAGGAGGACGGCCATGGCCTGGTGATGATCGGGGGGGACCGCTCCTTCGATCTCGGCGCCTACGGCGGGACGCCCTTGGAGGGCATCCTCCCGCTGCGACTCGGTGTTCCGGGTGAAGCCGCCGACCCCGCGCCCTTCCGACCCCTGCTGACCGAGGAGGGGGCGCGCCACCCCATCACCCGCCTCGCCAACGATCCGGTGGAGAACGCGGCTTGGTGGGATCGCCTGCAACCCATGGACGGCACCAACCTCACCCTGGGCGCCACCGACGATGCCACGGTTCTGCTGGCGCATCCGACCCGCACTGTGGTGGACGGGAGCCCCCTTCCGATCCTGGCGGTCCGCGAGGTGGGTCGGGGTCGCACCATGGCGCTCACGGTGGATGCCTCCTGGCGGTGGTCGTTTTCGGAGGCGGCCCAGGGGAGGGGGAACCAGGCGTACCTGCGGTTCTGGAAGAACGCCTTTCGCTGGCTGATGGATGACCCGACCGCGGCCCGGGTGACCGTGGAGACCCCCAGGGAGAACTACGCCGTCCACGATGTGGTGCAGCTGGTCATTCGGGTGCGGGACCCCGGTTTCGCGCCATTGCCCGGGGCCAGCGCCAGGGCTGAGGTCACCGTGGGCGGACATACCACCACCTTGAAGGGGCGCACCGGAGCCGACGGCGAGGTGGTGTTGGAGCTGCCGGCCGAACACCGGGGTGCGCACCGGGTGAAGGTGGTGGTCACCGACCTGGACATCGAGGTCGGGGTGGCCGAGACCGTGTACGCGGTGACCACCAGGGATCCCGAGGTGGACGAGGTCGCCCCGGACGGGGTGTTCCTGCAGTGGCTCGCCGCCCGCGTCGACGGCCGGTACTACGGACCCGGCGAGTTCGGACCCATTCTGCGCGATCCGGAGGCGGGTCGCACCGTGTGGGACCGACGGGAGACGCCCCTGAGTCGCGCTCCGGCCCTGGCACTCTGGATGGGGCTGTGGGCCGGCCTGGCGTGGATCATGCGCCGCCGTTCCGGAATGCGATAGGCTAGCTTTCGCACCGGCTCGAGGAGGGGGCATGGACCAACGCGCCGAAGCCGCCAGGGAGATCGCTGCGCTTTTCGGGGACGGGGGCGCACACCTGCTCAGTGAAGCGGACCTGGGGTCCTCCTGGGCTGATGCCTTCGCAAACGTGCCCCCGACGGTCTTCTCTCTCCGCGGGCAGACGGAACATCCGGTCGGAGAGCGTCTCCTCGCCGCAGTGCGGGACTTCTGGAGCCGCGCCGGCCAGCTCCGGCCCGCCATGGCGGCCACTCGTGCGTTGCTTCGCTTGCGGGCGGAGCGATTGGGTGGGCAGCACCCCGATACCCTGCTCGAGCTGGGTGCACTGGGCGCCCTGGCGGGCCAGGCGGGCCGATCGGCCGACGCGGGCCCGATGTTGGAGGAGGCCTGGCAGGGCCTGCGCTCCACGGTGGGTGGGCGGAACATCCGCGTCGCCATGGTGGCGGAGCAGGTCGGGCTCCACTACCTGCGCACCGGCGAGTACCAGAAAGCGGACATGGCGCTCGAGCAGTCCCACCGCATTCGCTCCGAGCTGGCGCCAGGAAGCCAGGGAGGCGTCGCGGCCCAGCTGGGTGAACTTCGCTTGGGGATGCACCAGGTCGACGAGGCGCTGCCTCTGCTGGAGGAGGCCTACCAGCTCCTTCGAGAGCAGCTCGGTCCCACGGACCCCCGCACCATCGACCGTGCCCGATCCCTGGCGCACGCGTACACCCGAGCCAAGGACAACTCGGCGGCCGAGCCGCTGCTTCGGGATCTGCATGCCTATGCCCTGCAGACCGGCGACGAGGAGCAGATCGCCGAGGCGGCCTTCGAGGTGGGGGTGGTGCTGCTGCGCCAGGGCTACGAGGAGGAGGGCTTCCGCCGTGTCGAGGAGTCGATACGGCTCACCCGGCACATGGGGGATCCCCACCCCGCACTGGCCAGCCGACTGAGCACCTGGGTGCGACTGCTCCTCCCGCGGCGCCACGTCGAGGAGGCCGAGGGGATCCTCCGAGAGGCGATCGAGGCCGAGCGCATCCTCCACGGCGCCGACAGCCCCCGCACCGCGGTGCGGTATGTCGAGTTGGGGGAGCTCCTGGCCGAGCTCGGCCGAGCCGACGAGGCGATGGGTTGGCTCGACCCGGCGGTGAGCATCCTCCGCAGCACCGTTGGCGACGAGCATGAACACACCCACCGGGCCGTGGAGAACCTGGGCTACCTGCTCCTGATGCAGGCCAGGCAGGCCCTGTCCCTCAAGGACCGTGGCACGGCTCGGGAGCTCAAGCGGCACGCGATCAGCCTGGTGCCGATCCTCGGCGAAGACCACGAAGTGGTGAAGGGGTTCCTGGCCCTCGAGGTGTAGACAGCGTCACTGGACGCTATACAAGGCGCCTGGGGTGCGCCCGCACCATCGAGGACCCGCAATGGCCAAGGCCCGCCACGGCGCATCACTGGATCTCGCGCTCGTGCGCAATATCGGCATCGCCGCGCACGTGGACGCCGGGAAGACCACGCTCACTGAGCGGGTGCTCTACTACACGGGCGCCTCCCACAAGATCGGCGAGGTCCACGAGGGCGCCGCCCACATGGACTGGATGGCGGAGGAGCAGGCCCACGGCATCACCATCACCTCCGCGGTCACCCAGTGCCCGTGGCGAGACCACCTGATCCAGATCGTCGACACCCCGGGCCACGTGGACTTCACCATCGAGGTGGAGCGGTCCATGCGGGTGCTTGACGGCGCCATCATCGTGATGGACGGCGTGCGGGGCGTCGAGCCCCAGACCGAGACCGTGTGGCGGCAGGCGAACCGGTTCGGCGTGCCCCGGGCACTGTTCATCAACAAGATGGATCGCCCGGGAGCGAGCTTCGACCGTGCGATGGAGACGGTGCGCACCCGCCTCGGAGAGGAGCCGGTGCCGGTCTGTGTCCCGGTGCCGGAGCAGTGCATCGTTCTGCACGTCATCGAGCGCCAGGCCTACACCTTTGGCGGCGAAAAGGGCGAGGTGGTGGAGTCTCGGCCCCTCACCGAGGGCGAGGCGGAGATGCTCGCGGAGCACCGGGAACACCTCCTGATGACCCTGGCGGAGCACGACGAGGCGCTGGCGGACAAGGTCCTCCTGGACGAGGAGGTGGCGGAGGAGGAGATCTGGGACGTCCTGACCCGCCTCACGCGGGCCGGGGTGGTGCGACCAGCCTTCTCGGGGAGCGCGCTGCGCAACTGGGGTGTCCAGCCGCTGCTGGACGCGGCGATACGCATCATGCCCTCCCCACTCGATCGCCCGCCCACCCTGGGCCGGACGCTAGAGGGGGACGAGGTGGCGGTCGCCATGACCGACGACGGGCCGCTGGTCGCGCTCGCCTTCAAGGTCCAGCTCTTCGAGGGCCGCCGCCACGTGTTCGCCCGGGTGTACCGGGGGGTGTTGGAGCCGGGCATGCAGGTGGCGCTCGCAGGGAAGGAAACCACCGAGCGCGTCGCCCGGGTCTTCGGCATCGATGCCAACCGGAAGTCCAGGGTCCAGCGCGCCGGGGCGGGGCACATCGTGCTCCTGGCCGGGCTTCGCTATGCGACCACCGGCGACACCCTGTGCGACCCGGAGAACCCGGTGCTCCTGGAGCGGATCGACGCCCGCTATCCGGTCCTCGGGCTGGCCATCGAGCCCGAGTCCAGCAGGGACGAGGAGAAGATCTTCGAGGTGATCCGCAAGATGACCGAGGAAGACCCCTCCCTGCGGTTCGAGGAGGACCCGGACACCGGCCAGCGGATCCTCAAGGGCATGGGCGAGCTACACCTCCAGATCGCCTTCGAGCGCATGGAGCGGGAGTTCAACGTGAAGGTGCGCTCCGGCCGCCCTCGCGTCGTTCACCGGGAGACCATCGGGAGCGAGGCGACCGCCGAGGGCGGGGTGGACCGGGTGCTTGAGGGCCTTGGCCGACTGGAGTTGAAGGCGACTGCCGTCGTCACGGTGGGTCCGCTGAAGCGGGGCGCGGGCGTGCAGGTTTCCAGCCAGCCGAAGTGGGAACCAGCGGAGCATACTCCCACCCCCGAGCAAGTCGAGGCGGTCCGACAGGGCGCCCACGACGCGTTGGGGGGGGGCCCCCTCGAGGGCGCGGAGTTGGAGGACATCCAGGTGACCGTGGACAAGGTGATCACCTTCGGTTCCGCCTCGGGTCCGCAGGCCCTGCGCATCGCGGTCGCGCAGGCAGTTCGGGAGGCCTTGGAGCGCGCCGACGGGGTGCTGCTGCAGCCAATCATGAAGGTCGAAGTGGTGGTCCCCGACGAGAACACCGGGACCGTACTGGGCGACCTCCAAGCGCGCGGCGCCGCCATCCTCGGGCACGAGGCCGAGGGAGGCACCACGGTGATCGACGCCGAGTGTGGTCTCACCCGGTTGCTGGGCTACGCCACCGACCTACGGTCCATGACCCGCGGCCGGGGCCAGTTCGTGATGGAGTTCGAACGGTTCGACGCGCTCTAAAAGGGATAGGCCTGCAGGACGTCCAGGGCCATTTCCAGGAGGTCGCGGACCTGCTCCGGCGTCTCGATGGGTAGCCCCGAAGCGCCACCGCCGTAGATCGCCGAGCTTTGCGGGCGCGCGTCTCCCTGACTGCGGGCGTAGGGCACCGCGTCCGCGAGGTCTTCGGCGAAGGAATCCATCACGCCGGGCCGGGTCTGGGGGCCGGTGACGGCCATGTGGAGCGCTGAGGGGTTCTGCTGGCCGTTGAACCGCCAGCCGCGCTCCTTCATGAAGTCGTTGAGGTGGTAGATATCGAAGTCGTCGGAGCGGAAGGACAGGCAGAAGGTCGGCTTGCCCATCAGCTTCAGCTCCGGGTGGGAGGCGACCACCTCCGTCATCCTCGCCGCGGTCTCGAAGATCTTCCGGGCCCTTCGCAGGTACCCCTCGCGGCCGTGGCTGACCATGGAGGCCCAGGTGGCGGCGATGAGCCCCCCGGAGCGGCTCCCCGCCAGGCCGTTCGAGACATAGGCCCCGCCCTTCCACGCCGGGGCGACGAAGTACTGGTATTTCCTCAGGGACGCGTCCCGGTAGAGCGCCACCGAGGTGCCCTTGAGGCCGTAGCCGTACTTGTGGGTGTCGGCCGAGATCGAGGTGACACCCGGGAGGCGGAAGTCGAAGACCGGGACGTCGTAGCCGAGCACCTCGCCCCAGGGCAGGATGAAGCCGCCGAGGCAGCCGTCGACGTGCAGACCGACGTTGTGCGCCACGGCAAGCTCGGAAAGCTCGGCGATGGGGTCGATGGTCCCGTAGGGGTAGTTGCCGGCCGAGCCCACAATCGCGATGGTCTGCGCGTCGATCCGATCGGCGACCCAGCCCACGTCGACCTGGGTGGTCTGCGGATCCACGGGCGCGGTCACCACCTCGAGGCCGAGAAGATGGGCCCCTTTGTTGAAGGCCGGGTGGGCCGTGTCCGGAATGATGATCTTCGGAGCCGTGATGCCACGCTCCTTCCTGCCACGGTCGCGGTAGCAGAGGAGTGGGTTGATGATGCTCTCGGTCCCCCCGAAGGTGACCGCACCGCAGGCCTTCTGCGAGGGGTCGTGCTGGCTGACCGCGTCGCCGTGCATCAGGTCGAGGCTCATGGCGATGATCTCGGACTCGAAGCGCGTCATGCTCGGGCACATGTCCCGCTGAAGGGAGTTCACATAGGAGAAGGCGGCGAAGACCTCGTCCAGGAAGCGGTAGTGGTCGTGATCGCCGCAGTACAGGCTCCCGGAGCATTTCCCTGTCTCCCAGTCCCGGTTCTCCTCCTGCGCCATCTCCCGGATCTGGCCGAGGATGTGGTCGTAGCTCATCCCGCGCTCGGGCATGGCTCGGAGGACGCCATAGCGCTCGTCGTAGGGGTAGAGACCCTTGATCAGCTTCGTCAGGTCGTCCATGCGGAAAGCTCCGTTTGTTCACGCGTTGAGGGCGCGGAAGATGGATCGGTTGCGCCGAAAGGCGAGCACGAACTGGCTGAAGATGAGGTCATAACGAGCTGCCAGATCGGCATTGGGCTCGTAGATGCGCTTGATCGGCACCCGGTCCTCCACCTCGTCGAGGGAGAAGAGACCCGCGTGCGAGAAGCCCAACAAGGCCACACCCCGGCACACCGCGAAGCGCGGATCCGCGACCTGGTGGATGGGTAGCTGGAGGACATCGGCGAAGATCTGCGACCAGAGATCCGAAACCGCGCCGCCGCCGTAGAAGACCAGGTGGGCGATTCGATGCTTGACGAAACGCTCCGCGGCCCGGTGCAGCCAGCGGAAGTTGAGGGCGACTCCCTCGAGCACCGCGTGACCCAGGTGTGCACGGGTCGTCTCGAGCGACATGTTGAGGAAGCCGCCGCGCACTCGGCCATCCTCTGCAGGCGCCATGGATCCCGCCAGCCAGGGCAGGAAGATCACCCCGCCGCTTCCCGGCTCCACCTCGGCCACCGCCCGTTCCAGGGCCTCGAAGCGCGCCTCGATGCTGTGATCGGCGAAATCATCGGTGGCGAAGACGAGCTTCTCCAAGAAGTACTCGATGGTGCGACCACCGATGCCGTTCTCTCCCAAGAGCAGGTAGCCACCGGGCACCGGGCTCGGAATGGTCACCATGGAGTTCCTGATGTCGGTGCGCTTGAAGCCGACGTGGGTCGCCATCACGCTGGTCGTGCCGACGCTGATGCCTGCGTGGCTCCCCGACAGGGCGTAGGCGCCCACCGCTCCGGCCTGCAGATCGTTCACGGGGGCAAAGACCCGGGCCCCTTCGGGGATGCCCAGCTCGGAGGCCGCCCGCGCGCTCACCGTGCCGACATCCTCATCCACCGGGAGCAGCTCTGGCAGCTTTCCCGGGTCGATCTCAGAGCGCCGGACCAGCTCCGGCGCATAGCGCGGCTCCCTCAGGTTCCGGTTGTCCACCAGGAGCATCATCAGGGCGCTGCAGGGGTTGGTCGCAGCCCGCCCGGTGAGGCGCAGGGCCAGATAGTCCAAGGGCTCGAGGAAGGTCGTGGTGCGCTCGTAGACCTCGGGGCGGGCCAACTTGATCCAGCGCATGTGCGCCAGCGAGTCGGTGCCGGCGTCCAGGGGCGGGATGCCGTGGATGCGCACGAACCGGAGCTGCTCCCACAGCCCTGCGACCATCGACGACCCTCCCGGCAGCTTGCGCAGGGCAATGGGCGCACCGCGCTTGTCCATCCAGACGACCATGTTCATGGTCGCCGCGCCGTTCGCGTCCACGGGGATGATGGAGGAGTACTGACCCGTGCAGGACACCCCGATGATCGTCCCTTCCTGTGGGACGTTCTGGGTGGCCTGCTGGCTCGCGGTGACCACGGCCTGCCAGACCGCCTCCGGATCCTGCTCGGCTCCGCCGTCTGGCAACAGCAGGGTCTCGATCTTGGTCTGCCCGGTGGAGAGGACGCGGCCGTCCGCGTCCACCACCGCGGCCTTGGCGCCGCTGGTGCCGAGGTCGATAGCCAGGATCTGGGGTCGGGTGTCGTTCATGGGTGCCACGCCTTCGATACGGGCACCGTACTCCAACGCCGCCAAAGGGCACGGTCCGGGGAATTGCGAAGAAAATTTTTCTCTCTCCTACAGATCGGGGGTCCAACGACCGAACCCAATGGAGAGAGACGACCATGCGCAACGTTCTTCTGGCTTCCGCTATCGGCATCACCGGGCTTTTCAGCCTCGCCTGCGGCTCCGGCGAGCCCGAAGACGTCCCCACCCTCGCCGACGTCTCCGCGGACGCCGACGACATGCTCTCCCTCGTCGACCGGGGGAGCGCCCTGGAAGGCGCCGAAGACTACGACATGGCGGAGGAGGGGGACGCCCTGGACCTCGACCGGGCCCCCGAAGGGTTCCACCTCGACTTCGACGGCGGCGAGATCGTGGAGGCGGACGGCGGGACCGCGGGCAGCGGGACGCTCTACGTCAACTTCCACCACGCCGCGCTCGCCACCGCCGCCGCCGACCTGGTGACAGCCGCGGTCGTGCTGCCCCCAGCCTGGGCCATCGGGGTCACCGCGAATGGGACGGTGACCCAGGAGAAGCCCAACGTGTGGAAGGCGGAGAACACCATCCAACTCGGTGGGCAGGAGGTGACCGGCCACTTCACGGTTGCCTGGGTGGGCATCGGCTGGCTCGCCGAGATGAGGGTCTCCAGCGACGACCTGGACCACGCCCTGTGGTTCAACGGGTTCCTCGCCTACGGTGGCGGCCTCGGATGGTGGGACTTCTACGAC
>JAFDJI010000022.1 GCA_019307545.1 Deltaproteobacteria bacterium
CGACTGTATCGAGGACAAGGGGACCGAGGCGGTCACCGAAGCCCAGGGGTGCGAGTACAATCCGCGCGCGGCCCGTTCCTGCGTCAAGGGCATCGAGGAGATGACCTGCCCACCAGATGGTGAGGAGCCGGCGTACCCCGTGCTGTGCGAGACCGTCTTCGACTGCGCGGACGATACCGGCGACTCGGGGGAGTAGGGCCATGCGTGCCACGGCAATCGCGTTCGTGTTGGTGTGCCTGGGCACGGCGTCCATGGCCCGTGCCGACTCGGTGGAGGCGTCCAGCGAGCTGCAGGAGGACGATGGGACCCGCCACTCCGCCGACCTGGTGGTCGATGGTCTCCTCTCTACCGGCTGGGCCGAGGGCGAGGAGGGAAACGGCGCCGGCTCGTGGCTGGAGCTGAGGCTGGACCGTGCCACGGACATCGTCTCGGTGTCCGTCTGGCCCGGTAACCTCTCCCTTGGGAAGCGCTCGGTGAAGGAGTTCGGGCGACCGCACACGTTGACGGTCACCCTGTCGGGCGGCGCGGGAGAAGACACCGTCAAGACGACGCGGCTCGAAGACGGTGCCCTGGTAGGTGCGCAGCGGGTGGACATCCCGGTGCGCGGCCGTGCGCGCACCATTCGCATCTCCATGGACGAGGTGTACGACGGCATCGTGTACAACGACACCTACATCGCCGAGGTGGCGCTCAACTTCGCCGATGGCGAGCCCCATCCATGGGTTGGCAAGGTGTTCTCCTGGATCAAGGGCGAGGAAGGCGAGCGGCCTCGGGCTACCAACCTGGAAGAGGTCGCACGGCAGCAGGCGCTCGTCCAAGCCGGAGGCGAGGGGTCTCGGGAAGCGCTCGCTGAGCTGATGGACCAGGCGGGAGACGGTGCGCCCTTCATCCGCAAGTGGGTCACGCGCTACGTGCCCATCGGGTTCCGCATTCATGCGATCTCGCCGAACGAGGCCGCCATCGAGGCGCTGTTGAAGCTCCGCGATCCCACCGCCATCCCGGCCCTGGAACAGGCCTCGTTGCGGGTCCTCGGTCACGACGAGGACAGGCTGCGTGGAACCGTGGAGATGTTCTATGCCTACCGGGAGCTGATCGGGGGTGCGAACACCAACGTTCCGAACTGGGGGCAGACGGGCTGGGCGGTGGGTGAGCTGCGCGGCCACGGAGAGCCACTCCAGCTGGAGCTCGACCAGGGGGGCCAGGTGTTTGTCGCGGACACCGGCAACAGCCGGCTGCAGCGCTTCACCGACACCGGCCGGGTGAACCGGACATGGGGCTCCGGGGCGCCGGACATCACCAACATCTGGCTCGGGGGCATCCGTCCCTGGTACGTGTCGGGCGATGCCCCGGGCGACGTCCCAGGGAGCTTCCTCAACCCCGTCGACGTCACGATCATCCCGGAGAAGTTCGACGATGGGTTCGCCGTGCTCGACGCTTCCGGACGAGTGCAGGTGTTCGACGGAAACGGCGAGGTGCAGGCCACCTTCAAGGCCCCAGTACACAACAACCCGTTTCTCCCCGGCGTCGGGGGCCATGCCTACCTGGAGTACGTGCGTGGCAAGCTCATCGTCACCTGGTCCGACTCCGCGTACGTGTACACCCTGGAAGGGGATGAGCTGAACCGCTGGGACATCAACGACGGGGTTCCCTCCGGGTGCGTGGTGCTCAAGAACGGAAAGCTCGGGTTGATCTTCGGGCAGAGCCTGGTCATGTACAGCATCGACGGCTTCCGGCACGGGTCCATTCTCGGGGACACCTTGGGCCAGGGTTTCGAGGGCTGGGACGTCACCCTGGACCAGGATCGCCGGCTTTGGGCCGTCACCGATGACGGGTGGGCCGTGAAGTACAAGAAGCCCGGGAAGGTCGAGTACCGGGTCAAGATCTCCGAGTACGGCGTCCGCCTCCCACGTCTCGCCGTCCGGGACGATGTGATCTACCTGCTCCACGACGACCGGATCGTGGTGATCGACGCGCTCGAGCTCGCGCGCCTCGCCGAGTTGGAGGCGGAAGGCGCTCCTTGAGTTGGGGAACCCCCCTTGCGGCCGAGGAGAGGGGTCCTTAAGAACCTCTCGTTCGAGGAAGCCAGGCGATCGTCGGCGGTTTCGGCCGCGGGAGGAAAGTCCGAGCTCCATAGGGCAGGATGCCGGGTAACACCCGGTCGGGGCGACCCGGAGGAAAGTGCAACAGAGAGTAGACCGCCGACCTTGCGGGGCCGGCAAGGGTGAAAGGGTGCGGTAAGAGCGCACCGGCGTTCCTGGTGACAGGGGCGGCCAGGCAAACCCCATCCGGAGCAAGACCAAGTAGCGGAGCGTTTGAGGGCTGCCCGTCCGATGCTCCCGGGTAGGTCGCTAGAGCCCGTCGGTAACGCCGGGCCTAGATGAATGATCTCCACCGCCGCTTCGGGCGACCGGACGGCGGCACAGAACTCGGCTTACAGCTACCTCGAACCTGCTTCGGGGGATCTCCATCCCCCGAAGCAGCATCCTTCGAGATGTTGCGCTACCCGAGGAAAAGCCAGCGCCCGCAGCCACGGCACGTGATCAGGCGTCCTCGCCTCAACTCGATGGTGGCCTGTTTGGGCACCGTGTACATACACATCGCGCACGCGTCGTTGCGGATCCGGGCCACCGCGGGGGGCTTGCGGACCCGGAGCAGGTCGTAGCGTCCCTGGACCTCTCGGTCCAGGGTGGTGTGGATCGCGTGGTGCGCCACGCGCAGCTCTCCGATCTCGCCTTCCAGGGCGGCGATTCGGGTCGGACTGGTTCGCTGGGTTTCGGCCAGCGCGTCCTCCGCTGCCCCCACTTGTGCGATCGCAGCGTCCAGGCGGGGCTGTATGCCCTCCTGCACTTCCATCGCTTCCAAGATCTCGGTCTCGATCCCGTCGATGATGTCCAGGCATTGCACCCGCTGTCGTTCGGCAGCGGCCGGTGCGCCGGCACCGGTCTCCAGGACTTTCTCCGCTCGTGCGAGACGGGTTTGGTACTGCGCCAGTCGCCGGTTGGCATCGCGCTCCGTTTGCTTGGAGGCGGTGAACTCCGCCTGTACCCCATCGCGGTCCGCCATCGCCGCGCCCACAACAGCTTGCGCGGACGCGATGGATGATCGCGCCGCCTTCAGCGCCGACTCGGCGCGAGTCAGGGCGACTGCGAGGTCCGACGCCTTTGCGAGTTGATCCAGGTCCGAGCTCATCCCCTCCCTCCGGTGGAACCGTCACCCTACCGCGAGACAGTAGCGACTGGGTGGGCTAGTGATGGGGCCGATTCGGGCCCGTAGCTCAGTTGGTCAGAGCACCCGGCTCATACCCGGAGGGTCTCAGGTTCGAGTCCTGGCGGGCCCACCCCTCCCTACTAGCTGTCCATGAAGGCGCGCAGGCGCTTGGACCGGGAGGGATGGCGGAGCTTGCGCAGGGCCTTGGCTTCGATCTGGCGGATGCGCTCCCGGGTGACCTCGAAGTCCTGTCCCACCTCTTCCAGGGTGTGGTCCTGGGTCTGACCGATCCCGAAGCGGAGCCGGAGCACCCGCTCCTCGCGCGGGGTGAGGGTCGCGAGCACCTTGCGGGTTGCTTCGGACAGTGAGGCGTTCACCATGTTCTCGGCCGGGGAGGAGGTGTTCTTGTCCTCCAGGAAGTCGCCGAGGTGGCTGTCCTCTTCTTCACCGATGGGCGTCTCCAGGCTGATGGGCTCCTTGGCGATCTTGAGGATGCGATGGACCTTGTCCACCGGGAGCTCCATCTTGTCCCCGATCTCCTCGGGAAGGGCCGGACGTCCCAGCTCCTGTTCCAGGTGGCGTTGGGTACGGATCAGCTTGTTGATGGTCTCGATCATGTGGACCGGGATCCGGATGGTCCGGGCCTGGTCGGCGATCGCGCGGGTGATGGCCTGGCGGATCCACCAAGTGGCGTAGGTAGAGAACTTGTAGCCGCGGCGGTACTCGAACTTCTCGACAGCCTTCATGAGGCCGATGTTGCCTTCCTGGATGAGGTCCAGGAACTGCAGACCCCGGTTGGTGTACTTCTTCGCGATGGACACCACCAAGCGGAGGTTGGCCTCGACCAACTCGCACTTCGCCTGCTCGGCCTGTGCCTCTCCCTTCTTCAGCTCTGTTGCGGCATCGCGGAGCGCGTCGCGGGTCATGCCGGTGGCCTTCTCGACCTTGCGGATCTTGCGCAGCTCGCGGCGCACCCGGCTGTCGAACTCCTTCCACCGTGACTCGGGAATGCCGGTGCGACGGATCACCGCGCGCCCACCCCCATCGAGGTTGCGCCGAACCTGGCGAATGGAGCGTCGGAGGTCCTTCACGGGAAGACGCGCGTCCCGCGCGACCTTTTCGATCTCCTTCTCACACTTCGCGATCCGGTGCCAGGCATCCTGGATGCGCCACGAAATGGTGGAGAGCTGCCTCTTTGAGAGATCGAGCGTCTCCATGTGGCTGTAGAGGTCCTCGCGGGTCTCCTCCACACGGTCGAGCGCCTCGGAGGCGCGCCGCTTGCTCTTCGCCTTGGAGAGCTGCACTTCGGCGTCGAGGTACTGCTCGTTGAGGCGGTACGCGGTCTCGTAGGCCTCCTCCAGGCTGCAGCCCTCGGTGGTCTTGGTGCGGCGCGGGCGCTTGCCGGAGCGGAGCGCCTTCTGTACGCGGGCCTCGTCGTCCTCGATGAGCTCCTTGATGTACTCCACGCCGATCGACGAGGTGAGGACGATCTGCTTGACCGTCATCTCGCCTTCCTCGATGCGCTTGGCAATCTCGATTTCCCCCTCGCGGGAGAGGAGCGAGACCGAGCCCATCTTGCGTAGGTACACCCGGACCGGATCGTTGGAACGGTGGGCTTCGGGAGCCTTCTCGTCGAGCTGCTTCCCACGCCGCTCCGCCTCGCGCAGCTTCCGGGCCTCGTTGACGACTTCGATGTCCAGGTCGCTGAACATGATCATCACGTCGTCTAGGCGTTCGCTGGCCACGAGGTGGGTCGGGAGGAAGTTGTTCATTTCCTCGTAGGTGACGTACCCGCGTTTCTTGCCCATGTTGATGAGCTGTTGGACTTCGGAGAGGTCCTTGGGACTCGTCATTGGACTTTGTATCTCCGTCCTGGTTTATCGCCGGGGAAGTGACCGATTGCGGTCAATCGCGCAAGGAGATCTTGCGCATCGCGTCAAATGAGTCGGTATTCGCCAAGGGCGAGCCGATGGGCCAAATGCAGCGGGAACCTTGTCGTCGAGTGCTCCCGGGTCCTCGGGCGCGCTCCGGTCGTGCGACCGCGGGGCGGTCGAGTGGTTCCGCTGGGTGGAAATCCGACACCAATTCAGCGTTAACCGTAGTTCGCGCACGGTGTCAACAACTCATTCCTCCCCGGGGTCGCCAGTCATCAGGTGCATGAACTCCGCAACGTGCTCGTGAACCAGCGCCGATTGCAGCGCGCCCTGCAGCGTCACCAGGGCCGCCCGTTGGGCGAGCGTCGCCCGAACCCGCCCCAGGTCGCCATCGCGGCGGGCCTCCTCCGCTTGGCGGGTGAGCTGGGCCAGGGTGGCCTCTCGCCGTGGTCGGCCCAGCCCATGGAGGATGTGGCAGGTCGCCAAAACGGCCTCGTCGGGCTCGTAGAGCTTCTCCCGTGCCACCACGGCGGACAGGGTGCGGGCGATTCCGTCGTCCTGCAGCTCGGGAAGAATGGCTGCGGCGGGTTCTCCTGCGACCAGCCGCGCCAGCATCCCGCGAACCTCGGGGTGGGGGTCGAAGAGATCCGGGTCCGCGCGGGCGACGAGGCCAGCCACATCCTCGTACCGGTGGACGAGCAGCCACGACAGGTGCACCATCTCGCGGCTCGGTTGCCACCCGTCTCGGGGTGGTGGAGGGGGTCCGTCTGGCCCCCGTCTGACATGGTGTTGCAGGCGCTGGAGGAGCGCCGCCTCGTTGACCTTCAGCGTCGCCGCCACCCCGCTCACCATGACGGGTGATAGTCCGGCGAGCAGCGGCAGGAGGGTCTCGATCAGCTGGGACTGGCTGCCAGCGTGGGTGCCATGCGTCTCCAAGCGCCGTTGCACCAGCCATTCCAGCAGCGGCGCCCGATTTGCCAGCGCACGCTCCATCGCTTCGGGGCCCCCTTCCCGAACCAGATCGTCCGGGTCCTTGGCGCCGCCCAGGTCCAGTCGCCAGGCCTGGATCCCGGCATCGAGGAAAAGGGGGAGCGACCGCTCCGCTGCCTGTGCCCCGGCCTCATCGCTGTCGAACAGGGCCACCACGTCCCGGGTGAGATGGCGGATCCGCCGCATGTGCTCGGTGGTGAGTGCCGTCCCGCAGGTGGCGATGGATTCCGGGAACCCGGCCTGGCGAAGGGACAGCACGTCCATGTAGCCCTCCACCACCAGTGCCCGGTCGACCCGCTGGATCGCGGGGCGGGCCAGGTCGAGTCCGTAGAGCACCTTGGACTTCTGGTAGACGGTCGACTCCGGTGTGTTCAGGTACTTCGGGCCGTCGCCGGTCACGATGCGGCCACCGAACGCGATGACCCGGCCGCGCTCGTCGCGGATGGGGAAGATGATGCGCTCGCGGAGGAAATCATAGTGGCCCGACGCCTGTGCGCGCTGGCGGGCGAGCCCGACCTCCACCACCAGTTGTTCCGGAAAACCCTGCCCGTGCATGTGGTCGAGCAGGGTGGTCCACCCGCCGGGGGCGTACCCGAGGCGTGCCTCGCGCGAGGTCTCCTGGTCGAGGCCGCGTTCCTCCATGAACTGCCGCCCGGGAGCGCCCTCGGGACGGGTCCACAGCACCGATTCATAGAACCGGGTGACCTCTTCGAGGACATCGTAGATGGTGGCGCGGCGCCGGAGCTGGCGGCGCTCGTCGGCCGTCAACTCTCGCTCCTCGATGGTCACCCCCGCTGGCCCCGCAAGCTCCTTGACCGCCTCCACGAAGGACAGGCCTTCCATGAGCCCGAGGAACTTGAAGACGTCGCCGCCGGTCTGGCAGCCAAAACAGTGGAACAGGTGCTTGTGGGGCACCACGTGGAAGGAAGGCGTCTTCTCCTGGTGGAAGGGGCACAGGCCCACGTAGCTGCTCCCCCGCCGGGTCAATGCGACGAAGCGCTGAACCACCTCCGCCAGGTCGGTGCGGTCCCGCACTTCATCGATGAGGTGGCGTGGGATCCGGGACATGGAGGGCTCGGGGCGGGGGAGGGGGCGGCTCCCCGCATGGTAACCACTCCGCGGTCCAGAAGTTGTCCGGGTCGATCCCGTCAGGCGCTCAATGCCTGCTGGAGCCTCGCTTCGTCGCGCACCTCATCGCTCACCCGTCCAATCCGGGCGCCAACGCCGCGCAGCTTGCCCACCATGTCCTCGTACCCGCGGTCCAGGTGGTAGATGCGCAGCACCTCGGTGAGCCCCTCTGCAGCCAGTCCGGCGAGGACCAGGGCTGCGGAGGCGCGCAGATCAGAGGCCATCACTGGACTGGACATCAGCCGGCCCGTGCCGTGCACCGTGGCGACGTTGCCCTGGGTCTCGATGTGCGCGCCCATCCTCCCCAGCTCTGCGGCGTGCATGAACCGGTTCTCGAAGATGGTCTCCGTGATCACCGACCGCCCCTCGGCCATGCAGGCGACCGTCATGAGCTGGGCCTGCATGTCGGTGGGGAAGCCGGGGTAGGCTGCGGTGGCCACTTCGATCGGGTGCAACGGACCCTCTCGGCGTACCCGGACGCTGCGGGGGCCGATCTCCACCGTGCAGCCCGCCTCGGTGAGCTTCTCCGTCACCGCGGTGATCAGGGTGGGGTCGGTCTCCAAGACCTCCAGATCGCCGCCGGCCGTGGCTGCTGCGCACAGGTAGGTGCCGGTCTCGATCCGGTCGGGGACGATGCGATAGGGCCGGGAAGCGGGAGACAGCCGCGCCACTCCGTCGATGGTGAGGGTGGAGGTCCCAATCCCCTCGATTCGCGCCCCGAGGGTCGTGAGGAACCGGCACACGTCGGCTACTTCCGGCTCCTTGGCGGCGTTGTGGATCACGGAGGTGCCGTCGGCGAGCACCGCGGCCATGACGATGTTCTCGGTGCCGGTCACGGTCGGGACGTCGAGGTGGATCTCCGCGCCGCGCAGGCCGTCGGTGGATCCGTTGACGTAGCCCCCTTCGAGCTCGAACCGGCAACCGAGCGCCTCGAGCCCCTTGAGGTGCTGATCGATGGGGCGGACCCCGATGGCGCAGCCGCCGGGCAGCGACACCCGAGCCGTTCCTTCCCGAGCCAGCAGCGGCCCCAACACCAGCACCGACGCGCGCATCTTGCGCACCACGTCGTAGGGGGCCTCGCAGAAGACCACGCGGCTGGTGTCGATGCGGGTCGTGGATCCGGCCAGGCTCGGGCAACCGATTCGTCCCAGGAGCGACAGGGTTTCCGACACGTCCACGAGCTTGGGCATGTTGGCGATGCGGTGCTCACCCGGGGCGAGGAGGGTGGCGAACAGGATCGGCAGTGCGGCGTTCTTCGCACCGGAGGCGCTCAGCGTTCCATGCAGGGGCACTCCGCCGTCGATGACGATCTTGTCCATGACTGCTCCAGTGGCGTGGCGCCGTGCAGTGACGCCGAGGGATAACTTCACCAGAACGGTTGTGCAGACTCCGTGCCCGAACCCGTCACGGACGTCTTCCTTGCCGAGGATGGCGGCGTTCCGACGCCTTCGGAAGCACCCCCGAACTGGGCTCGAGCCCCCCCTTCATCTACCGAAAGTGGATAGGGATCGCACAATGGTCGCGGAGGACGGTTGCTCGGCATCTTGATCGCCATGGTGGCCTTCGGCGCTGGACCGTATGCGGGGATCGCCCCCGAAGCGGTGGAGGTGCTGGGCACGCCCGTGTTCCTGTCGCCAGAGGCGGGCTGGTCGGCCCCCATCATGGACGAGGGGGGCGGTCGGGTGAGGGTGTTCGTCGCCCACACAGAGGAGGAGGCTCGGCGTTGGCTCGCCGAGCGCCGCGTGACCGCCGAGCGCGTCCCCGTGTACCCGTTTGGAGAGGAGGGATACGGCAATGGCCACAGTCGCCTCCTGTACCGGGAGCACAACGTGGTGGTGGTGGTCGAGCGGCCTGGTGGAGGGGCCCTCGACCTCGCCGACCGCCTCCAGAGCGCCCTCACGGAGTACTCTCCGTGGCCAACCACCCCGACGTTGGCGTTCGATGGGCGGATCGCACGCGTCGACGGCGAGTGGGCACAGGTTGCCTTTCGCGCTGCTCCAGTGACCGATCCGGCGACCTTCCTCCCGAAACCGATCCGGGTGATCCCTCTCGCACCAGGCGTGGCCGAAGTGGGGGTTCCGCCCACCCGACTCTCAGTCACGGTGTGGGATCGGTACGGGCGGTTCGCCGAAGTGGAGTGGGAGGCGGAGTAGGGCCGTACGGGTCTCATCAGGTAGCCAAGCCTCTGGTCAGTCTGCATGGTTGGCTCCAACCAGCTAAGATTCCACCATGTCCTGGCGCGAACTCATCACCGTTGACCCCGCCATCTGCCACGGCCATGCCTGCTTCCAAGGCACGCGGATCATGGTGTCCGTCGTCCTCGACAACTTGGCGGCTGGGCTCACCGAGGAGCAGGTCCGGGACGAGTTCCCGTCGCTCCCTGATGGCGCAATCGGAGCGGCTTTGGCCTATGCGGCCGCACTCGCCAGCGAGCGCGTCTACGCGTTTCGCTGATTGGGCCGATGTTCAAGCTCGATGAGAACCTGCCAACGGCTGCGGCTGTTCGCCTGCGCGAGGCCGGATTCGACACGGCTACCGTGCTCTCCCAGCAGCTGGGCGGCGCCCCCGATGCCCGCGTCGCCGAAGTATGCGCCTCCGAGGGCCGCGTTCTGGTAACCCTCGACTTGGACTTCGCGGACATACGCGCATTCCCGCCTGGTTCGAGTCCGGGGATTGTCGTGCTTCGCGCCCCTCGGCAGGACCTCGCCTCGGTTCTGGCATTGGTCGAACAACTGCTCGAAGCCCTCGAGTCTCACTCCGTCGATGGCTCGCTATGGATTGTCGAGCCCGGGCAAATCCGAGTCCGGGAGGCTCGGCCGACGTAGCTCCGCGGCGCTCAGCCGGGTGGCGACGGGACGAGGGTCACCGGTGTAACCGTCGCGTTCGACGAAGCCCGGACAGTCACCCGTGGCCTGCGGAAGAAACGCCTCCGGCGGCGTGGGCGGAGGCTGCTGCTCTTCGGGTCCCGTGCAGGCTGCGAGGACGAGGAGGGAGGGGACCGGGCGAGACGTGATCATGGTGGCTGTTCCAAGCGGATCATGTCTGCATTGGGGCCCTTGTGTCGTACCATGCGGACCCAATTGCGGGCCCGAGTCCGAGCCTGACCCCAGTCCCGACCCCGTTCGCGAGCACCAGGTCGAACACGGATTCCGCCACGCGAGGGGCGGCGCCAGATCAGCCCTTCCGGGTCTTCGTCCAGTCCACGTCCGGATGGTCCAGCGCCCACTCGATCCGTGAGACCATCCCCCGGATCGCCTCC
Organism: Deltaproteobacteria bacterium; assembly: GCA_019307545.1. Taxonomy (GTDB): domain Bacteria; phylum Myxococcota_A; class UBA796; order UBA796; genus JAFDJI01. Next base: position 10,459 of record JAFDJI010000022.1, read on the forward strand.
ACCTCTCGCCGGCTCAGCCCGGCGCGCTGCAGGGCTGACCGCGCGGTGACCCCCACCTTCTCCGGCCCGGCGGCGCGCGTGTACCCCACCCGGTCGAGGAGCGCGACGAGTTCGAACACGGCGGGCTCCAGGGTGGGAAGGTCAGCCCTGGCATCGCGACCGTCCCGGCGCTCGTACACGGCGGTGGGTTTGTGTGTATGGCCGCCGACCAGCCGGCCCTGTGCGTCCAGGCCCCTCCGGCGGGCCTCCTCGAACAGGCTCCAGGCGATGATCAGCACCGCTTGGGCCAGGTTCAAGCTGGCATGCTCCAGGGTGGGGATCCGGAGCAGGCTGTGGCACCGGGCGGTGGCCTCCCGTGACAGACCGAAGTCCTCCCGGCCGAACAGCACCGCGGTCGACTGCCCGGGTGGGGCGTCGAGGACCTGCGGGGCGAAGTCCGCCGGTTCCAGAACGGGTTGTCGGTGGCGCCGGTGTCGGGCCGTGGTCGCCACCGCGAGGTGGACCCCCTGGAGTGCCTCGTCGAGCGTGCCCACGAAGCGCGTGGTGTCGAACAGATCCTCACATCCCGGCGCCATCCACCGCGCACGCTCCATGTCGAAGGCTGGCGGATCCACCACCACGAGGTGCTTCAACCCGGTGCTCTTCATGGCGCGCGCGGCCGCACCCACGTTGCCCGGGTGCTGGGGCTCCACCAGGACGATCCTCACCCCTTCGAGCAGGCCCGGCATCCGATGCTACCTACGACTACCGACTCATCCAGCCGAACAGCAGCGACCACAACCAGGCAAAGAAGCCCTTGCGCTCGGCCGGGAGTTCCCGGTCGGACTCGGGGATGGGGGTCGGGGGTGGGGCCGATTTGGGTTCTGGTTCGTCGGACGGGTCCTGGTCGCCCGCAGCCTTCGCGGCCAGGCTGCTGCTCGGCATGTTCAGTGGCATCGGTGGCGGCTTGGGCGGTTCGACCTTCTTCTTCCTGCGCTTCTTGGGTCGGGTGGCGCCGGTCTCGTCCTTGCCCAGCTTGAGGCGCGACTCGACCAGGGACCCGGTGTCGCGATCGCGTGCGCTGAGGTTGAGGATGCCCTCGGAGTCGATGTGGAAGGTGACCTCGATCTTGACCTGCCCTCTTGGCGCCGCGCGTAGGCCAGAGAACACGAAGGTCCCCAGAAGCTCGTTCTCGGCGACGTACTTCGACTCGCCCTGGTAGATCTTCAGCATGATGGAACGCTGGTTGTCCTTGGACGTGGTCAGCGTTCGCGTCTTGTAGTCCGGCAGGGGCTGGTTCTTGCCGAAGAGGACGTGCATCGTGCCGTCGGCCTTGTTGATGCCGATGGCCATGGGGAGCACGTCCAGCAGGGTCATGTCCTGCGGACCGGCCTTCGACGACAGGGAGTGCGCCATGATGGCGGCACCAATGCCCACCGCCTCGTCCGGATGGACCTTCCGGGAGGGCGCCTTCCCGATGAAGTCGGCGACGCGCTTGCGGACCAGTGGCATGCGCGACTGCCCGCCGACCAGGAGGATCTCGTCGATCTTGTCCGGGGATGTGCCCGCCTCGCGGAGGATCTTCTCGCAGGTGGCGACCGAGCGATCCACCAACTCGTGGGTGAGCTTCTCCAGCAATTGGCGGGTAACCACCTGGTCGAGGTCCAGTGACTTGCCGTCCTCGTCCTCCGCGATCCCCGTCAACTGCACCCGGGTCTCCATCACGGACGAGAGCTGGATCTTCGCCTCCTCGGACGCAGCGCGCACCATGGTGACCGCGCGGCGGTCATAGGACAGGTCGATGTCGTGCTCCTCGAGGAACTCGTGCAGCAAGTGCTGCATCAGGCGGTCGTCGAAGTCCACCCCGCCCAGGAAGGTGTCACCTCCGGTGGCGATTACCTCGAAGATCTTGTCCTTGATGTCGATGATGGAGATGTCGAAGGTGCCGCCGCCCAGGTCGTAGATGGCGACGCGCTGGTTCAGGGTGCGGCCCAGACCGTAGGCGAGTGCAGCGGCGGTGGGCTCGTTGAGGACGCGCAGGACCTTCAGCCCCGCCAGCTTCCCGGCCGATCGCACTGCCTGGCGCTGCCGGTCGTTGAAGTAGGCCGGGACGGTGATGACTGCCTGATCGATCTCCTCGTCGAGGGCCTCCTCGGCGGATTCCTTGATCCGGCGCAGAATGGCGGCGGAGATCTGCTCCAAGGTGAAGACCTGGTCCTTCACCTTGATGAGCACCTCGGAGGCTTCGCCCTCCATCAACTCGTAGGTGAAGACCTGGGTGAACTTCTTGATCGCCTGGGATCCGAAGCTCCGTCCGATCAGGCGTTTGGCGGCTTCCACCGTGCTGTTGGGGTTCAGCGCGGCGTCCCGCTTGGCCTCCTCCCCAACCAGGCGGTTCCCGAACTTGTCGATGGCGAACACCGACGGAATCGTCTTGGCGCCACCCTTGTAGGTGATGAGGCGGGGATTCCCATTCTCGATGATCGCGGCACACGAGTTGGTCGTCCCCAGGTCGATCCCGATGGCCCTACCCATGAAGCGTCGCCTTCACTCCGGTCCCCGTGAAAAAGGGTGCCGCGCCGCGCGCCCGGAGCTGCCGGCCCCCAGGGCAGCATTCGGATAGCACAGCGACAAAGCACTGGTCAACGTCGTCGCGTGTCGCTCCCGCAAGGGAACGACTTCTGTTACAAATGGATGGACCCTCCAGAGCAGGACCCCAAGGTAGGACGGAGGTGCACATGGGGCGTCGGGGTTCGGACCTCGCGGCACGATTCAGACGGGCGCTCGACTCAGCCGAAACGGAGCGGATGCGTCGAGAGGCAGAGGGCCAGCAGCGTCTCGCCGAAGGTCGCCAGGAGCGGGAGCGGCTCTTTGACGACCTGACGTCGCTCGGGGAGGCCATGGGCCACGTCGCGGTGCAGCGACACGACGGCGGGGTGACCTTCCGGTTCAGCGATCGGTTCCTCCACTTCGAGCCGATGGGCGAGGGAGATCGCGTCCGGGTGACCTTCGACGGTATCGGCGAGGACGAGCACCGGCTGTACCAGGAGTCCGGGTTGGGCAATCGGTGGGTGTGGTCCCTGAGGAGGCGCGGCAGGGAAGATCGCCTGCCCCTGTTCGACGCCGGATTGGAAGAACTGTTGGTACTCACGCTCAAGCTGCCCCACCCCAACGAGATCGAGACCCATGTGGTCCCGGGTCCCACGCTAGACGATGCCGTCCCTGCCAGGCAAGTGGAGTACCAACCGCCAAAGGAGGAGGCGGATCCGCCCGAGCCGGACGACACCCTGTCAGACGAGCGGAAACGGACGCTCTGATCACTCCGGGCTATGCCTCTGGAATGCTGGGGGGCAGGGTCTGGGCCATGCGCACGGCGCGCCACGGTTTTGGAAACCATGCCCAGTGGTCGTCGAGCCACACCATGCCGTCGAAGGCCATCCCCAGGGTCTCTCCGGGTTTGACAAACTTCCAGCGCACCCACAGCCGGTCTGCCGCAAGGTAGGGCGCCACCTCCTTGTACCCCCCGGGGAACTGCCGGGCCCGCGCATTGTTCGCCTGCAGGTCCTCGGTGGTGGCGAGGTAGATCAGCACCTGGGTCTGACCCGCCTTGGGCCGCGGTGCCATCTGGCTGGTGGCCCAGAACGGCGCGTAGGCGCGTTGAAGCACATCGGCCATCTCGGGAAGGAAGGCCTTCTCGTAGTCCTCGTCGTGCGGGCACAGCAGCTGCTTGGCGACCAGGGCCGAGGCCCCCGCTATCCCGGCCGTCATGACCTGCTCCAGGACCGCTCGGGCGTTCGCCTCCAACTCCATGAGTGTCAGAAGATCGGGCATCGGTGGGTCTCCGTCAGGGCGCGGACATGGTACCCGGAGCCGCGGTGAGGTGCACCGACACAATGGCACGGTCGGTGGCCTCTTCCACCCGGAAGGTCAGGCCGCCTACGTGGCACACTTCGCCGCTGCGCGGAATGCGGCCCAGCTCGGCGAGGATCAGTCCCGCGACGGTCTCGTAATCGCCTTCGGGTACTTCCCACGCGATGGCCTCTGCGAGGGCGTCGATCTCGGTGCGTCCCGGGAGCCTCCAGGTGCCCTCGCCCACCCGGCGGATGCCCGGTCCCTGTTCGTCGCGTTCGTCGTGGATCTCGCCGATGAACTCCTCCAGCAGGTCCTCGATCGTCACCACGCCCACGCTGCCACCGTACTCGTCCACCACCACCACGAAGTGCTCGTAGTTGCGGCGCATTTCGTGGAGCAGGTCATCTGCGGCCTTGGACTCCGGTACGAACCGAACCGGGTGCATCAGCCCGTCGATCGGCTGCTCGTCAGCGGCATCGAACAGCAGCTCGGTGATGCGCAGCAGCCCCACGATGTTGTCCACCCGACCCTGGTACACCGGGATGCGGGAGTGCCCGCACCGGACCGCCAGATCCACCGCGGAGGCGACCGCGGCGCTCACGGGCAGCATGTGGACCTCCACCAGCGGCGTCATACAGTCCTCGATCTCCACCTCGGGGAGCTCGAACAGGTTGCGGATCATCCGGTGCTCTTCCGGGTCGATCTCCGCGGTGCCGTCGTCGAGCATCTGCACGATCTCGGCGCGAGTGACCAGCCCTGCCTCCGCACCGATGAGACGTCGCAGGGTGGACGACCACAGACCGGCGATGCCGAGCAGTGGCAGGAAGAGGGTCTGCGCCCACCGGAGGGGGAAGGCGAGGATGGGTGCCAGCACGCTGGCGTGGTGCTGGAAGATCGTCTTCGGCAGCGCTTCGCCCAGGATTACGGTGACAGGCACGTAGAGCAGGGCAAACGCGGGGGAGAGACCGAGCTGGAGCACCACCAGCGCGGTCAGGGTGGTGCCGGTGATGGTGCTGATGTTGGTGCCGATGAGGCAGGTGCTGATCAGCCGGTCCTCGCGCTCGAGCAGATCGAGCGCCAGCTGTTCGCCGCGGTGGTCGTCCGAGGCCCTGCTCTTCAGGTGGAGGCGGTTCGCGCTCACCATGGCGATCTCGGACCCCGAGAAGAACGCCTCGGAGACGACCGCGGTGACGATGCCCAGGAGCAGCCCGTTCATGGCGCCCCCTCGCCCTCGTCGTCGCCGTCCTCTTTCGGCCGGTGCACGCACAGCTCGGTGATGCGCCGGCCCTCCACCGCCGCCACCTCGAACCGGTGCCCCTCCCACTGGACGCAGTCGCCCTTTTCGGGAACCCGGCCGAGGAGGTGGAACACGAACCCGCCAACGGTCTCGTAGTCCCCCTCGGGCAGGTGGATCCCGGTCTCCTCGTCGAAGTCCTCCAAGTCTATGATCGCCTTGACGCGCAGCATGCCCGGTCGCGGTCGCACTACCTCCGGCCCGGTGATGTCGTCTTCGTCGTCGAGGATCTCACCGACCAGCTCCGAGAGGAGGTCATCGAGC